>LJUW01000018.1 GCA_001304315.1 candidate division Zixibacteria bacterium SM23_73_2
CGGAAAACCGCCTGCCTGGAGCTGTAATCGCTCTGGGAGGTAACCGTGCAGGTGTTGATAACGTACAGATCAGCAGGAGTTTTGAAATCCACCCTTTCGAACCCGCCCCCCTCCAGCATCTCCCCCATAGCCTGGGTCTCGTACTGATTAAGCTTGCACCCCACGGTGAAAAGAGCGACCTTCTTTTTGCCATGCTTGTTCATTCAAAAAATATCATTAACTTGTAACCCAAAGTTTTCATTCATATTCAGAAATTGTACAGTGTAATATAAAACCAATCCCGGAATTTGTAAACAAAAAAGCGATAACCCAAAAATGGGCTACCGCTTTACAGTGGTATTTCCCCCTTTTTTATTTGGATTTATCCTCAGACTCCTCAGGAGGAACCTCTTCTGGTTTTTCCTGTTCAGTCTCAGGTGACTCAGGCTCAGGCTTTTTCTCTTCGGTTTCGGGTACAGCTTTTTTCTCCTCTTCTTTTACTTCGGTCTCAGCCTCAGCCTGTTTTTTCTCCTTTTCGAAATCTATTTTAGGGACCTCCTCGACAACCTCCTCAACTTTTTGGGTCTTGGTGGGGTGCTTGGCTAAGAAAGCTTCCAGCTCGGTTTTCTCCCTCCCCTTGTAATATTCGGTAACCGAAAGGACGATCTTCCTTGTGGGTCGATCGAATTCGATAACCCTCATGGGAAGCACATCCCCCTCTGAGAAAGCCTCGATCGGCTTGGTGATATCATCCTTGCCCAGCTGACTGGTGGGAACGAAGCCCTCCAGTTCATCCTCCAGCTTAATCACCACCCCTCTATCGGTAAGCTTGGTGATCTGCCCGGTAACCTCCTGTCCCTCGCTGAATTTTCTGGAATACTGGGGCCAGGGATCCGATTTAACCTGTTTATGGCCAAGGGAGATCCTGCGGTTATCCTTGTCGATGGAGAGCACCACAGCCTCGATCTTCTCCCCTCTTCTCACCACCTCAGCCGGGTGCTGAACCCTTTTGGTCCAGGAAAGATCGGATATGTGAATCAACCCATCGATTCCCTCCTCCAGCTCCACGAACACCCCGAAGGCGGTAAGATTTCTCACCTTGCCGACAATTTTCGAGTTTCTGGGATATTTATTCTCTATGTTCTCCCAGGGATCAGGCTCGATCTGCTTTAGACCCAAAGAGATCTTCTCGTTCTGCTTATCCACCGACAAAACCACAGCATCCACCATGTCACCGATGGCCACCACCTTGGAGGGGTGTCTGATGTGCTTGGTCCAGGACATCTCGGAAATATGTATCAAACCCTCGATCCCCTTTTCCAGCTCCACGAAAGCACCATAATCGGTTATGGAGACCACCTTACCTCTGACCTTCTTGTCCAAAGGATACCTTTTCTCTATGTCCTCCCAGGGATAAGGGGTTAGCTGTTTCAATCCCAGGGACACCCTGCCAGCTTTTTTGTCGAAATCCAGTATCTTGACTTTGATCGTGTCACCCAAGGCAACCAGCTCCGAGGGATGGGAGATTCTTCCCCAGGACATGTCGGTGATATGCAAAAGACCATCCACCCCACCCAGGTCAATAAACACGCCAAAATCGGTGATGTTTTTAACCACTCCTTCCTTTGTCTGGCCCGGTTCAATCTCAGCCAGAAGCTGAGTTCTCTGAGTTTCCCTCTCCTGTTCCAGAACGGCCCTTCTGGACACCACGATGTTTCTTCGGGGCTTGTTCAGCTTGATTATCTTAAGCATCATCTTCTTCCCGACCAGGGCATCGAAATCCGGTATCTGGCGCAAAGCGATCTGGGAACCGGGAAGAAAAGCGTCCACCCCCATCAGACTGACCACCATTCCTCCCTTTATCCTTCGCTCCAGAAAACCCTCCACCAAATCCCCCCTATCATAAGCCTCCCTGATCTTATCCCAGACCATCATGAAATCAGCCTTTTGCTTGGACAGAACCAACTGGCCATCCTGATCCTCGATGGCTTCGAGATAGACATCGATCTCATCCCCCACCTTAATGTTAAGAGGTCCGGTAAACTCGGAGATTGGTATTATCCCCTCAGATTTAAAGCCCACATCCACGATCACGTCCTCTTTGGTTATTCCCATCACCTTTCCCTTAACCAGCTCCCCTTCTTTTATCTGGGGCATGGTATCCTCATACAACTGAAGCAGTTCCTGATACTCCTCTTGGGTATATTCCTTATCCTCCAGCTCAGCCAGACTCATTTTGGTAACGGGCTCAAATACCTTTTGGGATTCCTCCTTTGGACTGGGAGCCGGTCTGATTCTTGGGGGCGTTTTCGTCCTTTTTGGGGGTGCAGCTTTTCTGGGGAAAGGCTCTTTTTTCCTTTTGACAGCTGACCTTACGGTAGTTCTTGTTTTCTTATCACCTCCTTTTGCACTTTCTTTTTTTTCTTTTTTCTTCTCTGGCATTAAACCATTCCTCCTTTATATTGAATTTACCCCGAACTTTGCGGGGTATATATCTTCTCCAAGCTTTTGATCTTTTTCACCACCCCCTGGATAATCCAGGGAGGGGTGGATGTTCCTGCGGTAATCCCAATTCTTTTTACGTCTTTAAACCAGCTTCTTTTAAGCCCCCTGGAGGTCTCAACGTGATAGGTTTTTGTTCCTATTCCCCGGCATAGCTTTGCCAGCCTGGTGGTGTTAGCTGAGTTGTGCCCACCCACCACGATCATCAAATCAACTTTACCAGCCAGTTTTGCGGTTTTCTCCTGCATCAGGCTGGTAGCATTGCACATGGTATTGTAGATTTTTATCTCTTTGGTGCTCTCCACCAGTTTATCGATCGCTTGCTTGAACAGATCGAAATTCAGGGTAGTCTGGGCGATGACTCCGATTTTTTTAAATCTCTTCAGATTGAGATGATTTTTGGTGTTGTTTAAAACCAGTGCTTTATCCTTAGCATATCCCACAATGCTTTTGACCTCGGGGTGATTAGCCTCTCCCACCACGATCACCTGATAGCCCTGGTCAAAGAGAAGCCTGGCATTGTTCTGTGCTTTTTTAACGAACGGGCAGGTGGCATCGATGATCTTCAATCTCCTCTTTTTGGCAGACTCTAGTATCCGGGGATGAACCCCATGGGAACGGATGATCAGACAACCCCGATCGATCTCTTTTAAATCCTCCACCACATTCACCCCCTTCTTTTCCAGATCCTCAACCACCTGTGGATTGTGGATTAAGGGTCCCAGGGTAAATACCTTTCTTTGGTTATTCTTCACCGCATAAAAAGCCATCCTTATCGCCCTTTTTACCCCGAAACAGAAGCCTGAGTTTTTTACCACGAAAATTTTTGCCATAAAAAATATACGAAAAAATCAACCAAGTTTTGTCTTAAAAGCTAAACTCTTTATTCTTCTCATTATCTCCTCGACCAAAATCTTATAACCCTGTTTGTCCTTGGGGAGCTTTTTCAGCCATTCTCGCTCTATGGCAGGACCAAAGCTGACCTTTATCCGTCTGCTTTTAAAGATCGATCTGAAAAAAGCATCCGAGCCATAAATATATGCGGGCACAACCGGAACCTCTGCCTCCAGGGCAATTTTCCCCACACCCAGTCTGGGCTTACCCCAACCTTTGTTTTTTATCCTGGTGCCCTCTGGAAACAAAACCAATGCCTTACCCCTTTTTAAAACATCCACCGCCTTTACCAGCCCTTCCCGGTCAAAAGTTCCCCGGTATATGGGTATGGTATTGCACTTTTTAAAAAACCATCCCAAAAACCCGATTTTAAAAAGCTCCTTTTTAGCCAGAAAAAAAAACTCCCTTTTCGATGCCGAACCCAGAAGAGGCGGATCAAAATAAGCTTTGTGGTTGGAGGCGATAATAACCCCACCCGAGCTTGGAATATAATTCTCACCTTCTCTCTTTAATTTCCATATCGAATCGAGTAAGAGATTAATCAGAATCCAGATAAATCTATAATGCTTTTTCATAGGCTTTCAATATCTTCTGGTAGACCTCGATCACTTTCTGAACCTGCTGTTCGATGGTTAGATCGGTGGTATCCACAACCACAGCATCCCTATCCTGAAGTAGCGGACTCACTTTCCTTCCAGAGTCAAACTTATCCCTGGTACTTAACTCCCTTGACTGCTCCTTTAGGGTGGAAGGGATGCCCTTCTGTTTGAACTCCAGAAGCCTGCGTTTGGCTCTCTCTTTGAGATCACAATCCAAGTATACTTTAACCAAAGCATCGGGGAAAACAACCGTAGTGGTATCCCTTCCCTCAGCCACCAGATCGTTTTTTTCACCCATCTGTCTCTGCCATCCGACCAAAACCTCTCTCAACTTCCTGTGTTTTGATGCCAGAGAGACATTTCTGTCTATCAGTGGATCTCTGATTTTTGAGGTCACATCCTCCCCATCGATAAACACCTGAGTATTTGAGTTTTGTTTACGGAATTCGATCTTAGAATCCAAGGCCAATTCTTCCAGCTCTTCCTCGTTTTTTAAGTCGATACCCTCTTCCAATGCCTTTAAGGTTATGGCACGGTACATCGCCCCGGTATCAAGGTATAGAAATCTTAATCTCTCAGCAACCAGCCTGGCAGTAGTGCTTTTACCCGAACCTGCTGGGCCATCTATGGCTATAATCCTTCTCATTTTAGCTTTATTGATTTCTCATCCTTTCAAAAGCTAACTCTTTAAAATAAGATCTGGGTATTTATATAAAACCAATACTTTTTAGAATCTCTTCAGGCGTGTTTTTGATGAAATCAGAAGAGTGTTCATCATCACAGGTTGTCCCGTAGCTCAAGGCTTTCCTTCTCAGAAACCGCGATTTCCTCTTTTGTTTTTTGTTGAATTTTTTCTCTGGTGGAGAGTAAATCTTCTTTTCCCTTCAGAAACGCTTCCAACTCCTCGATTTTTGGAAGCTGCTCTACAGAGTAAAGCCCAAAATAACACAAGAACTTTTTGGTGGTTCCATATAAAAGGGGTCTACCAACCGAATCCCCTCTACCCACCACACAGATAAGTTCCCTTTCCAAAAGAGTACTCAAAACCCCTTCGGAATTCACCCCCCTGATTCTGTTTATTTTAGTCTTGGTTATGGGCTGATGATAAGCAACAATGGCTGCGGTTTCCAGGGCTTGAACCGAAAGGCGGGAGGATCTTCTGTCTGCAGAGATCTGGTAAATCAGTTCTGAATACTCTGGTAAGGAGAACATCTGATAACCCGAGGCTATTTTTCTTATGGTAAAGCTGTGGTTTCCCTCTCGATACCTTTGATTTAACTCCTCGATAATACTCTTCACCTGAGCTGGACCAAGATCTTTTATAGTTGAACTTAGTTTTACCAGACTCAAAGGTGAGCTGGATGCAAAAAGCATTGCCTCGACCATAGCATGATAATTATTGTTCAATTTTCCCCTCCGATTTAAGTTCTTTTCTTCTGGCGGATGAATGGTTCGCATAAACCCATATCTCGGAGAAATTTTTTCTCTGAAGTACCTTTATTTTTTCTAACCTTATCAACTCCAAAACGGCAATGAAGGTAACGATCATCACTAACCTTTTGGGATCGTCCATAAAAAGATCTGTAAAGCTCACCTTCCTTTTATTATTCAAACAGGATAAAATGTGATTTATCCTTTGCTCTATGGTTACCTTCAGCACCGTAACTGTATGGACCGGCTCCTCCGAGGCTTTGTCCAAAATCCTCTTAAACGCTTCCAAAAGATTGTACAGACTAACCTGCGAGGATTTTTCTTCTTCTGGATTGGGATTCTCAGGAAGAGAGAAAAAGGACCGGGGATAAAATAAGGACTGTTCAGCTTCTTTATCTCTTAAAAAATCTGCGGTCTCCCTATACCTCTGATAATCGAGTAAAGCCTCAACCAATTCCTCCCGAGGATCCTCCTCCTCTACCTCAGAAGGGGGCAGAAGCATCTTAGCCTTTATCCGCATAAGGGTGGAAGCCAAAACCAAAAACTCACCCGCTATCTCCAGATCTAAAATCCTCATTAATTCGAGATATGCCAAATATTGTTCGGTTATCAAAGAGATGGGAATATCATAGATACCGATCTGGTTTTCCTTGATCAAATAGAGCAAAAGATCCAAAGAACCCTCGAAACAGGGAAGTCTTACCGGATAGATCTTAAGTTTTTCATTGGCTTTAAAATCGTATACCATATTTTTGCTCAAAAAATCCCCATGGCATTTCTAACGTCTCCCATAGTCTCCCTGGCTCTTTTACGAGCCCTTTTTGCACCGGATTCCAGGACATCCCAAACCCTCTCCGGGTTCGCTTCCAGTTTTTTTCTTTTTGCCCTGATCGGCTCCAAAGCTTTGTTTAAGTTTTTCGCCAAGAGCTTTTTGCACTCCACACAACCAAGCTCACCCGAGTGACAGACCGGATAGAGATTTTTATAATCGGGAGTGTAAATCTGATGTAAAAGGTAGACCGGACATTCCTCGGGATGACCTGAATCGCCTTTATATATCTTCTTGGGATCAGTGTACATCCTCATAATCTTCGAAGTGGTCTGTTCTGACGATTCACCCATGGTTATGTCATTGTTGTATGACTTGCTCATCTTCCTTCCATCGATTCCTGGAATGACCGGAAACTTGGTCAACTTGGCTTCGGGCTCGGGGAAAATTTCTCCATAGAGACTATTGAATTTCCTTGCGATTTCTCTGGTTAACTCGATATGGGGTAGCTGGTCCTGTCCCACCGGAACGTAGTTGGCTCTGTAGATCAGGATATCGGCAGCCTGAAGCACCGGATATCCTAAAAACCCGTAACTGTCAAGACCCAGCTCTTTTCTTTTCTCTTTATAGGAGGGGACCCGTGCCAATCGGGGTATGGGAACCAGCATAGAGAATAACAGATGTAGTTCGGCGTGTTCTTTCACCTGGGATTGAACGAAGATCGCACATTTTTTAGGATCTAAACCCGCGGCTAAATAATCCACAGCCATCTGGAAAACCTTCTCCTTCAAGTCCCCGGTATTGGTATACTCCGAGGTCAGGGAATGCCAGTCCACAATACAACAGTGCATCAGGTAATCGTCCTGCAAACTAACCCAATTTTTCAAAGCCCCCTCTAAATTACCCAGATGCAATTTTCCAGTAGGCTGCATTCCTGAAAGTATAATCTTCTTTTCCATCTTTTCTTTTCTTTTTACATTAAAGTAAAAAATCCGGTTCGGTTTTAATCAAGGAATAGATATCTTCTCCATTTATTATCAGCTATTCCTACGAACTGACGTATGAAGGTGATGTTATTGGGTCTTTTGGGTTTCCTCAAAAGCTTCATCTTGGCCTGATCCGGAGTATGGTCCCCTTTAAGGTTATTACATCTCACACAGGCGCAAACCAAATTCTCCCACGAATCGGTCCCTCCGTATATCTTGGGCACCACATGATCAACGGTCATCTGAGCATGGACCTCACCACAATACTGACAGGTATGCCGGTCCCTTTTGATGATGTTCTTCCTGGTTAAAAGGATCTTTTTCTGGGGTACCTTCACATAAAATCCCAATCTCACCACGCTGGGAACCGGCACCACCCAGGAAACCGAATGGAGTTTATAACCGTTGTATTTCTCCACCATCTCGGCTTTGCCCAAAAAAAGCATCACCACAGCCCTTTTTACCGTGCATACCGACAAGGGCTCATAATTCTGATTCAAAACCAAAACAGCTTTGCTAAGCATAACCATATAAAAACAACTTTTATTTAATTTACGAAAAAATACTTCTCTGTCAATTGATTTTTGCAGTTTTTTAAAAGTAGGACAGCTGGTCTTCTTTTGAATAAATCAGGGTAGAACAGACATTTCTGTCTGTTGTTAATCTTAAAACACCTCCTGGGCTTCTGCAACCCATAAGGGATCCCCTACCTAATTAAGAAACCAGATAGAATAGATATTTCCGCTGAAGCGGATCTGCATCTGGCATAACCTGAATGTCTAAATAAATGGGGGGGTCTTTTTACCTTTTCTTCTTATTGAGATTAGATTCTAACCGGTTAAGTTTGGCTCTGATAATCTCAATTTCCTGCTGCTGGGCTTTCAAGGCAGCATGGAGTAAACTCACATACTCGTTTAAGCTTATGGCTCCATTGTCCCCCTCTGCCAGAATCTCCTCTGGGGCCTGTTCAGCTAATATTCCGATCTTCTCTTTTATATCTTCCCCCTTATAATGAAATCTGACCAGAGGAACTGAGACCAATCTCTTAAGAGCTTCCCGATACTCCTCCGAGCCCAGTTCACGAATATCCCTTTTGCATTCTTTGGACGAGTATATGGTCCAGGAATCAGCAATGGGATCGGTTATCGAATTCTGTTGTACAGTCAAGATATTGGTAGGATCGGTAATTTGAATACCGACTCTTGTCTCTGTTATTGCATCGAAGAAAACAACAGCATGGGGAGTCGAGGTTGAAAAATCGTTTCCGAAAGCAAAAGTGTAGTCAGCAGTTGGATTAATCCTTACCAGGCTTCCGGATGCAAACGAGTAATCACCGGAAACGGTGTCCCCGAAACCTCCTGGTATTGTGGCAATATAACCGGAGGCATTATTATAACGCCCCCCTCCCACGGCAGCATAATCACCACCAGCAGTATTGCCATGCCCTCCTCCAATGACTGTTCGGGATCCGCTGGCTGTATTGGAATATCCTCCTCCAACTGTCGCCCGAAAACCGCTGGCGGTATTTATCACCCCCCCACCTACGCATGCTCGATTTCCACTTGCAGTATTGTCGTCCCCGCCTGCTACGGTTGCAAAATCCCCGCTGGCAGCATTGGTATATCCACCCCCCACAGTTGCTCTCCAGCCACTGGCAGTATTTTTATATCCACCTCCAACCGTAGCGGAGTTGCCAGAAGCTGTGTTCTCAGCCCCGCCCGTCACGGTGCAGTACTTGTAATCATTTCCATCAGAGCCGGTAGTACAAGACACCCCAAGATTTACGTGCGTGGAATCAGCATTGCCATAAAGCACATTCCCACTTCTTGCTATCCCCCACTTACCAACTGTGATCAACGCAGTATCGGCAGTATCGGTTATCCGCAAATCCCAATCATTGTCACCTACCCCGGGCCCTCTAACAGCATAATCGGCTGTATCGGTCTTTATCGATTTGTAAGCATAAGCTACGCTCACAATAGGCTTTCTGGGGGTCATCTGGGGATCATCTCCAACCTTGATTCCCAGGTATCTTATACCACCATTGAAAACAGAATCAGGAATGCCATTCAAACTCCCTAACAATACACTGAAAATCCCCTGATCTACTCTCACAGGATCTTGAGTCTCAATCCACAAAGGAATTCCCCCGATACTATCCTGGTATATGAAAAATCTTATTGAAACAGAAGTATCGATCAAAGCTCCCAAAGAATCGGTTAATTTCCCCTGATAATTAATCATCCTGGGAATTTCAGCCGAAGCTGAAGAGAATAATGTCAACACAATGAAAAATCCAATTAATGCAAATTTGAATTTCATCTCACTTGCTCCTTTTTCTGGTCAAATGTTAAGTCTGTTCTTGGCAGGTTTAAAAACCTGCCCTTTTCTTTAAACTAAATATCGACACAAACTCTTACTTTTCCAAACATAAAAAACTTTGGCTAAAACTTCAAAATGAATATTTTTATCCCAAAATTAAGGCAATCCGAAATTTAGTTGGAAAATACCTAAATAAAATAACATCGATAGAAAATTCCCAACGCCAATGAAAACATCTTGTGGATTAAGAATGTCCTCACTCTTAATGATTTTTGGAATGCAACAACTCGTTGTTGCCTGTAAAACAATTAGGGCAGGGATTCATCCCCTCCCGTCCTTCGGGAGCCCACCCTGACCGGTCAGGCAAGGGACTCCTCTACTTCTCAGAAAATAAGTAGGATAGACATTTCCGCTAAAGGTGGATCTGCCTTTGGCATTACCTGTCTTTTCTTGAATATCTAAAAAACCAATTTAATAAGTTTTCAGTTGTGGTTGTCAGAAGTACCCTTAACCTCACATTGGCAGTTACCTGATTCATCAGGTAAAGATTGATGAATCGAGCAATTATTAATAAACTTCTTTATTAAAAAAGCAGGGCAAATTGCCCTGCTCTATCAGAGGTTCCCAAATATTTCAAAATCGAAATAAATAAGTGTTTTTGAATATTTAACTTAAAAAGGAAAAACCGAGATTTTACCAATTGGGTCGTCTTTTTCCTCTTCCGAAATCCCTTTTTTCTTTGAATCCTCCTCTTTTCTGTTTCTGAGGCTTGGCCTCATCGATTCTTAAATTTCTACCGTCCAGCTCAGTTCCATCTAAAGCCTCTTTAGCATTCTTAGCTGCTTCCGCGGAATCCAATTCCACAAAACCAAATCCCCTCCCGGTGAGAATATTAACCGAAACGACATTTCCGAACTCAGAGAACAGATCCCTTAATTCGTTTTCTCCAATGGAGTAACTCAAATTCCCAACATATAATTTACTACTTTTCATCTTCTCTCCTTTTCTGATAAAGTAAAGCTCCGAATAGAGATAAAATCCTGAACCTTACTTTTGTTTAAGCTTTTTAGGATTTTAATTTCTCTGAAGAAATCTATATGGCCTCGATTCTATGGTTAATTTTTCCCGGTCCACCTTCAAGCCCGAGATTGATCAAATCTATAAACAGTATATTCCTCTATGATTTTAAAGTCAAGATATTTTTTATTTATTTTTTAAATCACTTAAATCTCTTTCTGGAGCTTAGCTGCCTTTAAAGTATTAAAAAGAAGCATCGCCACGGTCATAGGGCCAACCCCTCCTGGAACAGGAGTAATCGCTTTGGTAATATCCTTAACCCCTTCAAAATCCACATCACCTACCAATCTGTACCCCTTTTTTGCTTGGGGATCATCAATTCTATTCACACCCACATCGATCACCACCGCACCCTCTTTAACCATATCCCTTTTAACGAATAAAGGCTTTCCCATCGCAGCGACCAGAATATCCGCCTCTTTTGCCAGCTCGCCGATGTTTTTGGTTCTGCTGTGGCAGAGGGTAACTGTGGCATTACCCCCCGGTGCCTTCTGTGAAAGAATAACCGACAGCGGTCTTCCCACCAGGTTACCCCGACCTAAGATAACCACATGCTGTCCCGAGGGATCATTGCCACTTCTGAGTAGAAGTTCTTGAATGCCAAAAGGAGTACAGGGTAGAAAAACAGCTTCTCCTGCTATCATCATACCAACATTAAAAGGATGAAACCCATCCACATCCTTTCGGGGATCTATCCTCTGGATGACCTTATCCTCCGCTATTTGAGGAGGCAAAGGCAACTGGACTAAAATCCCATGAACCTCGGACCTTTTATTTAAATCATCTATCAGAGACAAAAGCTTCTCCTCGGATGTATCCTGAGGAAATTTTAAAACCTCAGAATTTATGCCCACCTGCTGGCATGCCTTGGATTTCATCCCCACATAAACCTGTGAAGGCGGATGGTCTCCAACCAGAACTGCCGTCAAACCAGCAGTTATCCCTCTGGATTTTAGCTCATCGATTTTGGATTTAACTTCCTCCTTTATCTGGGAAGATATTTTCTTCCCGTCGATTATCTCACCCATTACTTTCATCCTCATCATTTTCTTTTGGCACGTCTATTTTCAACCTCTCGATTTTTTTTGCCTTTCCTGTTTGGGAGTCCAGCTCGATCAAAACACCAGAGAACTTGATATCGGAAATCCCCAGCCTGAACCGATTGGGGATCTGAGTCAAAAACCTCTGAATCGCATCCTCTTTTCTTATTCCTATAACCGAATTATGAGATCCGGTCATGCCAGCGTCAGTTATGTAAGCTGTTCCCCCGGGGAGAACCAATTCATCAGCTGTCTGGACATGGGTGTGTGAACCCAAAACTGCGGAGACTTCCCCATCCAGATGCCATCCCAAAGCCATTTTCTCCGAGGTGGCTTCAGCATGGATATCGACGATTATCACCTTGGTATGGAGCTTCATTCTCTGGATAAGACTTTTTGAGGTTCTGAAGGGGCAATCTATCTCCCACATAAAAGTTCTGCCCTGGACATTTAATACCCCTACTTTTTCCATCTTTTTGGTCTGATAAACTCCCCAGCCTTTTCCCGGAGCCTCATCAGGATAGTTAGACGGTCTTAACAGACGTGATTCCTCTTCAAGATAGGGAAATATGTCTTTTCTATCCCAGATGTGGTTACCGGAGGTCTGGCAGTCAACCCCATAAGCGAATATCTTCTGGGCAATTTCTTTGGTAAGTCCGAATCCCCCCGCAGCATTCTCCACATTGGCTATCACAAAATCGATATCCAGATTTCTCCTCAGATCCGGCAAAAGCTGGGAACAAGCCCATCTTCCAGGTCTTCCCACGATATCAGCTATGAACAGTATCTTCAAATCCTCTCCTCGGTTGACCTGCTATTTGGCATACTCAACCGATCTGGTCTCCCGAATCACCGTTACTTTAATCTGCCCGGGATATTCCATCTCAGCCTCGATTTTCTTGGCAATCTCAGAAGCAAGTTCGGATGACTTAGTATCATCAACCAAGTTATGTTCTACTATAATCCTTACCTCCCTGCCAGCCTGAATCGCATAAGCTTTAGCCACTCCCTTAAAGGAGTCAGCCAACTCCTCCAGTTTCTGAAGTCTTTTGATATAGCCTTCCAGAGTTTCCCTGCGGGCACCCGGTCGGGCTCCGGATATCGAATCCGCAGCCTGAACTAATATGGAATAAGGAGATTCATGGGGCACATCCTCATGGTGGGCGGCAATGGCATTCAAAACCAAGGGGTGTTCCCCGTATTTTAAAGCTAAATTATATCCGATCTGGGAATGGGTTCCCTCGGTCTCCTTATCCACGGTTTTCCCGATGTCGTGTAAAATCCCAGCCCTTTTCGCCAGATTAGCATCCATATCCAGCTCAGCTGCCATAAGTCCTGCTAAAAAAGCCACCTCCTTGGAATGCTGCAGGACATTCTGACCATAGCTGGTTCGGAAATGGAGCTTGCCCAAAAGCTTGATCAACTCAGGATGAAGACCATGAATTCCCACATCGAAACAGGACTGTTCACCGATCTCCCTTATCAAAACCTCCATCTCCTTTTTAGCCTTGTCAACCACCTCCTCGATTCGGGCAGGATGAATCCTCCCGTCCATCACCAACCTTTCCAGAGCCATCTTAGCTGTTTCCCTTCTGATGGGATCATAACCGGAGAGAATCACCGCTTCCGGGGTATCGTCCACTATGACGTCAATCCCGGTCTCGGTCTCAAAAGATCTTATGTTCCTCCCCTCCCTGCCGATTATCCTTCCCTTCATCTCCTCATTGGGAAGGTTCACCACCGAAACAGTGGACTCCACCGTATAATCGGCTGCACATCTCTGAATAGCCGAGATTATTATATTTTTGGCCTCCTTCTCTGCGGTCTGTTCTGCCTTTTCCTTTATATCCTTGATAAGCTGAGCAGCTTCCTGCCGGGCTTGAGCCTCCAGATTCTGCATTAACAGCTTCTTAGCCTCCTCTTGAGTCATCTGAGCTATCCTCTCAAGCTGCTTGTTCTGAGTAGCTATCAATCTCTGTAGTTCCTTCTCCTGGGAGCTGATAGCTTTATCCCTGGCATATAGAATTCTTTCTTTGTTTTGAACCTCCCTTTCCTTTTTGTTCAAAATATCAACCTTTCGGTCAAGAGAGGATTCCCTATCGGAAAGCTTTTTTTCGAGCCGGGAGAATTCCGCTTTTTTATGCTGAAGCTCCTTTTCGAAATTTGCCTTAGCTTTATACCATTCGTCCCTGGCTTCTAAAGCAGCCTCTTTTTTCTTCATCCCGGCTTCTTTTTCAGCCTCCTCTATTATCTTTTTTGCCAACTCCTCAGCTCTCGCCAACCTGGATTCTCCAATTCTCCTGCTGATAAACCATCCCACAAAAAATGCGACAAAAACCGCACCCCCGATTACAAGAATTAATAATAAGTTGCTCATCTTTCCACCTCCAAAAGAAAACCCCACTTCATTTTACTTTTTGAGACAGAAGCCTCAAAAAGTCAAAGTGGGGTTTATAGCAAAAATCCCTTTTACAATCCTATTCTAACTCTTCCTCTACTAATTTTCTATCCAGCCAATGTAAAAGAGATTGAGCTCTTTCTTCTATATCTGATAATTTCTTATCTTTATCTTGTCTTTCTCTGAAAAGTTCATCTGCAATATTCATCGCTGTCAAAACTGCCACTTTGACAGGGGAATGAACTGAGATTCTATTTGAAACATCTTGCATCTTGGAATCAACATAGCTTGCAACCTGCAAAATGTAACTTCTATCAGCGTCTGCCTTTATTGGATACTCTTCTCCCATTATGTTCACTCTCACTGTCTGCTTTTTATCTTCCATAGACAAACTTTTGCTTTAACCCCACTGTAAAATTATACTATTAATAAAAAGTTATTATTTGTTTTGTCAAGTCCTAAATTAACCTAAATCTTTCACCGTTTCCAAACGGCTTAAAAGATTATCCATCCTTTCTTTGATTTTTCTCTCCTTTTCCTTAAATCTATTTTCGACATCCTTGACATCTTTTTTAAGCTGTTCGTTTTCCTCTGTTAAGATTTTTATCTTTTTCTCGTAATCAAAGACCTTGGAAGCAAGCCCGTTGTATGAATTGGTCACCTGGATGTTCTCCTGCTTGATTTTATCTATTAAATCCATCAGGATTTTTATCCTCTGCTCCAGTTGATCGAATTTCTCCATTTCCATAAAAAAACACCTTTTTGGGTATTTAACCTCTCAAATCAGCTCCCAGTTCCTTTTTCAAAACCTCAATTATTTTGACGTGAACTTTGTTCACGTCCTCATCGGTTAAGGTCTTCTGTTTAGACCTATATCTTAAAGAATAAGCCAGGCTTTTTTTTCCGGAGGGAATCTGGTCACCTTTATAAAGATCGAAAAGGATTATCTTTTCCAGAATTTCCCCTCCGGTTTCTTTAATAAATTTCTCAACCTCTCCAGCTAAGATCCCATCGTCTAAAACAACAGCTATGTCCCGATCCACTGGAGGATATTTTGGTAAAGCCTTGTAAAACTTATCTTCCGAAAACAGGGGTAGAAGTTTATCGAAATCCATCTCAGTGAAAAAGACTTTATCTTTTATATCCAAAAAATCCAAAATCTTTTCATTAACCTCCCCCAAAAATCCTAATTTTTCTGACCTAACCTTGATATCATAACTTCTATCCTTGGAAAAATAAGGATACGAATTAGGGATTAATATATAAGAATCCACAGATAAACTTTCAAAAAACGATTCCAAGAGGCCCTTGATATAGAAAAAATCTATTTGACTTTTCTTGTTCCAAAAAATCGGTTCATTGTTTCCAGATAGAGCGATACCTATTTTATTTCTCTCCACTGGAAGTTTTTTACCTCTCTCCGAAAACACCTTTCCAATTTCGAAAATTCTAACCTGCTCCTCTTTTCTTTTCTTATTATGACTCAAAACCGAAAGCAGATTTAATAAAAGGGAAGTTCTTAAAACCGAAAGCTCCTCGCTTAAGGGATTTTTTATCTTAACTAACCTTTTTTCAGGAAAAACCTGACCCATCTTCTTGGGGTCGACCAAATCGTTGGTTACAACTTCGTAAAGTCCCAATCCCCCCAAAATTCCCCTCACCTTCATAGTAAGTTTTTCCTCCTCGGGCATGGGAGTGACTAAATTTCCAGAGGCTTGCATTCGTGTCTCTATGCGATCATATCCGTAAATTCGAGCAACTTCCTCAATAAGATCAATCTCCCGGGTTACATCCGGCCTGAAAGTTGGAACCTCCACTTTCAAGTTTTTATCTTTTTTTATTTTGAATTCCAGGCTCTTGAGGATTTTCGATATCTCCGAGGTGGATAGTTTTGTACCTAAGATTTGGTTTACCCTTCTGGTCCTCAGATCGATTTTTTGGGCACGAATTTTCTTAGGATAGTTATCAACTATTCCTTTCAAAACCTCCCCTCCTGCCAAATCATTTATCAGCTCCGCTGCCCTGTCGCATGCGAAATCGACGTTATTGGGATCGACGCCTCGTTCAAATCGATGGGAGGACTCAGAGCTAATCCCCAATTTGAGCCGGCCTCTTCTGATCATTCCCGGGTTAAAATAAGCGCTCTCCAAAAGTATATTTTTGGTTTTCTCTTTAACCTCCGATTCCAAGCCTCCCATAATTCCGGCAACCGCAACTGACCTCTTACCGTCGGTAATCAAAAGGATATCGGAGTCAAGTTCTCTTTTCACTCCATCCAGAGTTACGAACTTCTCCTTTTGTTTTGCCTTCCGAACCACAACCTCAGGTTGGGAGAAAAGGTCATAATCGAAAGCGTGAAGCGGGTGACCTAGCTCCAGCATCACATAATTGGTTACATCCACAATGTTATTTATGGAGCGAACTCCACAGGCCTGAAGCCTCCTTCTTAGCCAGAAAGGTGAGGATCCGATTCTTACCCCTCTGATTATCCTGCAGGTGTAACGAGGGCAAAAAGAGGGCTCTTCGATTTTGACTTTCACTTGGGTAGAAGCAAGTGTTTCACCTTCCCTCACCTTTGGTTTTGGTTTTTTAAGTTTTGCTCCCAAAAGGGCGGAGAGCTCCCGGGCAACGCCTAAAATGGATAGACAATCAGGTCGATTGGGAGTGAGATCCAGATTGAAAACAAAATCCTCCAAATCCAAAGCTTTGCTTAAGTTCTCGCCAACCGAAAACTTACCGTCCAAGATCATGATTCCCTGTGAATCCTCACCAATTCCAAGTTCTGATTCCGAACAGATCATTCCAAACGAGTCTATCCCTTTTAAATTAGCTTTTTCTATTTTAGTACTATCGGGAAGTATTGAACCAATTAAAGCAACCGGAACTTTGGCTTTCTCTTTTACGTTAGGGGCACCGCAGACGATCTGAAGGGTCTTGTCTCTGACATTCACCTGACAAACGGAAAGCTTGTCTGATTTCGAGTGTTTCTCTGCGCTTTCGATCTCCCCCACAACCACCCTATCCAAATCCGAGCCCATTACATCAATAGTCTCCACCTCGCTTCCGGCAAGGGTAAGTTTGGAAGCAATCTCCTCCGGAGTAGAATTTATATCGACGAAATCTTTAAGCCAGGTGTAACTTGCTTTCATTTTAAAACTGACGTAAAAACCTTAAATCGTTCTCCCAAAAAAGCCTTATATCATCTATTCTATATTTTAAAAGAGCCATCCGGTCTATTCCCATCCCAAATGCGTAACCGGAGTAAACTTCAGGATCGTATCCCACAGCTCTGAAAACCTCGGGATCGATCATCCCGGCCCCCACTACTTCAAGCCATCCCCGGTGCTTGCATACGCTACAACCTTTCCCTCCACAGATCACGCAGGAAATATCAACTTCAGCCGAAGGCTCGGTGAAGGGGAAAAAGCTGGCCCTGAACCTCAATCTCACATCCTTTCCGAAAAGCTTCTGGAAAAAAGCTAAAAGTACTCCTTTAAGATCAGCCATGGTTACATCGCGATCAACGTAAAAACCCTCAACCTGATAGAAAACGCAATAGGAACGTGCATTTATCGCCTCATTTCGGTAAACCCTCCCCGGAGCTAAAATCCGTGCCGGAGGTTTTCTTTTTTCAAACACCCTTATCTGAACGGGGGAGGTATGGGTTCTTAAAAGCCTCTTCTCGTCGATATAAAAAGTATCCATCATATCCCTGGCAGGATGATCCTGTGGAAAATTCAAAGCATCGAAGTTGTAGTAATTAGTTTCAACATCGGGACCATAAACAACCTCGAATCCCATTCCATAGAATATCTCAACTATCTGGGAGGATAATTGAGTTAAGGGATGAAATCTTCCGCTTAAGTTTTTTTTGCCTGGTAAAGTATAATCGAAAATTTCCTCTTTTCCCCCTCTGTCCGAAATTTTCAAGTATTCCTGTTTCTGAGAAAAAAGCTTGTGTAGCTCGGACTTAATCTCATTAGCAATCCTTCCAGCTTCCCTTCTTTTTTCTTCGGGAAGGGCAGATAAATCTTTAAACGAAGAAGCCAAAACTCCCTTTCTTCCCAGATACACGGATTTTATCTTCTCCAACTGGGATGAAGAGAAAGCTTTATCGATCTTTTCTTTCACTTCTTTTCTTAAACCCTCAAGAGACTTGAGAAGCTCACCCATTGGATTTTCCCTCTTTAGCCATTTCAACCAGCTTGGCAAAAGTTTTGTGATCGCTTACCGCTATCTGAGCTAAGGACTTGCGATCGAGACCAATCCCCTTTTTCTTCAACCCATTAATGAAAAGGCTGTAGGACAGACCGAAAAGTCTTGCGCAAGCCCCGATTCTTGTAATCCACAGCTTCCTGAAATCCCTTTTTCTCCTCCTTCTGTCCCGATATGCATACGCCAGTCCCCGATTAACTGCCTCCTTCGCGGTCCGGTATAATCTGCTTCTGCCACCATAGTATCCCCTTGCGCTTTTCAGTATCTTTTTTTTTCTTCTTCTCGAAGCAACTTTATTTTGTGAGTGGGGCAATTTTTCCTCCTTTAGCTTATTTTGAAAGCATTCTTTTTATCCTCTTCTGGTCAGCCTTAACCACCAAGGTAGATTTCCTTAACCTCCTTTTTCTCTTAGCGTTCTTGCTGCTCAAAAGGTGGCTTTTGTATGCCTTATTTCTTCTTATCTTACCCGTTTTGGTTATTTTAAATCTCTTGGACGCGCTTCTGGAGCTTTTTAGTTTAGGCATCCTTCGCTCCTTTACTTTGAGTGGGAACTAAAATCATGGTTAAATTACGACCCTCCATTTTCGGAGGTTGCTGAACTGCTCCTATATCGGAAAGATCGTCTTGGAGCCTCTCTAATATTTTTGCTCCGAATTCACGACGAGTCATCTCCCTCCCCCGGAAGACAACGAATACCTTAACATTGTTACCCTCACTTAAAAACTCTCGGATATGCTTGGACTTGAACTGATAATCATGTTCCTCGATTTTGGGCCTCAGTTTCATCTCCTTCAGCTGGATGGTATGTTGTTTCTTTCTTGAGCTTCTCTCTTTTTTGCTCAACTGGTATTTATATTTGCCATAATCCATGATCTTGCAAACCGGAGGTCTGGAATTAGGCGAGACCTCAACTAAATCATATCCTTTCTCCTGAGCCATTCTCAAAGCCTCTCTGGTCGGTAATATCCCAATTTGACCGCCGTCAAAATCTATCACCCTCACCTCAGGCACCCGAATTCTTCTGTTTGCCCTCGGCTCTCTTTTTCTCCTTATCTTTTTTATTTCTCTATCTCCTCCGAGTTAAGTTAAAGGTTGATCTATCTCCACTTATTCAAAATCACCGATTATAATCCAGTGGTTTTATCCTCTATCTCTTTTGTTAGTTGAGATACGATTTCATCCAATTCAAAAGTACCCAAATCCCCTTTTCGGTGTTTTCTAACCGAGACCTTATTTTCCTTTTCCTCCCTTTTTCCAACAATAAACATGTAAGGGATCTTCTGGATCTCCGCTTCTCTGATCCGGTAGTTGATCTTTTCAGAACGGTCATCCAATTTCACCCTGAGACCTTTTTTCAAAAGCAAATCCGCAACTTTCCGAGCATAATTCTTAATCTCTGAGGTAATGGGCATGACCACCACCTGAACCGGAGACAGCCACAAGGGAAAAGCCCCGGCATAATGTTCGATCAGAACTCCAAAAAACCTCTCCAGAGCACCCAATAAAGCCCGATGGATGATAAAGGGGCGATGGGGTTTGCCATCCTCACCCACATAGGTTAAATCAAACCTCTCCGGTAAGTTGAAATCGAATTGAATGGTGGTGCACTGCCAGGGCCGTCCCAGAGCATCCTTTATATGCAGATCGATTTTTGGGCCGTAGAAAGCACCCCCAGCTTCATCCATATTATATTCCAGCTGGTGCTTCTTTAAAGCAATCTTCAAGGTATCGGTTGCCTTATCCCAATCTTTGGTTTCACCTATGAATTTCTCTGGCCTGGTAGCTAAATAAATCTGGTAGTCGGAAAAGCCAAATGACTTCAGAAGATGTAAGGTGAAATCCAAAAGCTTTATCACCTCATCCTCAAGTTGTTCTGGACTGCAGAAAATGTGTGCATCATCCTGAGTAATGCTTCTGACTCTCATCAGACCATGTAAAACTCCTGAACGCTCATAACGATAAACTGTTCCCAATTCAGCTAATTTGAATGGTAGATCCCGGTAGCTTCTTATCTTGGATTGGTAGATAAGCATGTGAAAAGGGCAGTTCATGGGTTTCAGCTGGTATTCCTCATCCTCTGCTCTTATACTCTGATACATATACTCGGCATAAAAATCGGTATGGCCTGACTTTTTCCATAGTTCAAGCTTTGCTATATGGGGAGTATATACCAGCTCGTATCCGGCCATTTGATGCTCTTTTATCCAGAAATCCTCTATTGTTTTCCTGATAACAGCACCTTTGGGATGCCAGAAAACCAAACCCGCTCCGGCTTCCTCGTAGAAAGAATAAAGCTCCAACTCCTTACCTAATTTTCGGTGATCCCTTTCTTTAGCCTTTTCTATCTTCTCAAGATACAGCTTCAACTTCTGTTCTGTGGGATAGGAGATTCCGTATATCCGCTGAAGCATTCTGTTCTTCTCAGAACCCCTCCAATAGGCACCGGCTACCTTGATAAGCTTGAACGATTTTATCATTCCGGTCGATAGAAGATGAGGTCCTCTGCACAGATCTATGAACCGGTCATGTTCATAAAGGGTAACCGTATCCTCCTCCAGTTCAGATATAATCTCGATCTTATAGGTCTCGTTTTCTTTTTTGAAAAGCATTAGAGCTTCAGATTTAGGAAGTTTTCTTCTCTGGAAAGGAAAATCATTTTTTACTATCTCGTTCATCCTTTTCTCAATTTTTTCAAGATCCTCCAAAGAAAAGGGTGTATCCCTATCGAAATCGTAATAGAAACCCTCCTCAATAGCAGGACCGATACCTAACTTCACCTCCGGGAAAAGATCCTTAACCGCTCCAGCCATAATGTGAGAAGTACTGTGCCAGAATATTTTCTCCCCCTCCGGGGAATCCGGGGTTATAAACTCCAAAAGACATTCATAAAGAAGTTTCTCATCTAAGTCAACCAACTCGCCGTTGATCTTAGCTGCTATGGCTTTGTCTTTAAGATCAGAAAAACTTCTATCCAATATCTCAGAGAAGGTTATTCCCTTATCGTACAGTATTTCAGAGCCATTCGAAAACTTCACCTTGATCTTCTCCATTTTCATCTCGGACTATAAAAAATACACCACCGCTCGGAGGTATAAATCACTTGCTAAAAAATACTTTTAAAATGTCCTTAACATATTTATTCTTGGGCGATACTGGAATCGAACCAGTGACCTCTTGCATGTCAAGCAAGCACTCTAACCGACTGAGCTAATCGCCCAAAATTGTTTTCAAGATCTACATTTTTTGAAAATATACGCTCTCTTCCCTTTTTTGTCAAGAAAATCTTTTTTGCTTTCCCTGAATTCTATCTGACCTTCTTTTTTCTGCCCGGTTCTCAAAACCACAACAAAAACATCAGTTTGCCCTATATTCACATCAAAAACCAGATTACAACCTTTGGTTTCTTTTCTTTTTATTATCGTCAGTCAAAAACATATTTGAATGACAATAACATGAAATACTTAACCTTTTACCGAAGAAAAAGCACAACTGTTTGCCAATGAAAACAATTGAGACAAAGAATTGTGATCGGCAAGAAGGATTAAGTTAAACCGGTGAGATAACCTACTTAAGAGCTGGTTAGGGTCGGATTTATCTACTCTTTTGGTTTCTGAGATTCTGACTTTTGTGAATCCTTCTTCTTCAATGCTTCAAAAATATAGTGTTTAGAAGTATAGGGGGATTTCGGCAACACGATCTGTTTCCCTAAGTTAAGCTTTGGATTTACAACCAGAGGCGCTATCAAATTAGCGGAACAAAGCTGGGGATTCTCCGCTGGAAAATTAACGATCACATAGATCTCAAGTTCCTTGGCATCGGAAACCTTCATCTCGTCCAAATCACTTTTCTCCGGAATAATCATGTAATTAGGGAAAAAGACTAAAGGATCAACTATCACAAATGCCAAGTCGGGATTCTCAACCGACTGGAGCCACAAAAAGGGCTGATCTTCCTCCTTTTTCACAATAACATAGTTTCTATATTTGTTGAATCCTAAAATCCCTTTGGTTACCTTTATTCTATCAGACATCTTATAGCTCACTTCTCCATGCCTTGAAGTCTTAAAGTTATCCGTTAATTTTGCCCCCCGAGTTCTCTCTCAATCCTCATCATAATATACGAAACTTGTATCCAAAAGCTTCCCTAAATTTGCTTTTCGGGACTTATCTTTTGAATCAAAAGATATATTATTTTTTTTCCTTTTTGAACCTAACCTGTTTCCTTTCGTGGTAAAGAAGCCAATGGGATGGGGTCTTTTATCTTTCGATTTGAAAAGCATGAACTCTCCTCTTCAGGTCTTTTTTTCTCTCTTTTTTTTGGTTTGACTGATCTGTTTGACTACCTGCTTTACATCAGATGTTTGAGTTTCGGATGCTTTTTTATTTTCCTCCTGAATTTTCTTGAATATCTCCTCTCGATGAACAACCACATTGGGCGGAGCTATTACCCCCAGCCGCACCTGTCTTCCGTGGATGCCTAAAACGGTGATTTTTGTATCCTCACCTATGGTTATGCTTTCACCGATTTTCCTTGTCAATATTAACATCTTTCCTCCAGGATGAGGTTTTTTAAATCAGATAATTATCTTTTTTACTATATTATTAAGTTTCAGAGACCAAACTTGTTTGCTTTTTTTCTATATTATTATCGATTAAACCAAAAGATCGCTTAATCAAATCGTCATTCTTTTTTCTCTGTAAATCCACCTTACGGGAAAGTTCCCACAGGGTGGATTGAAGCTGTGATAAATTAACCTCTTTAAAATATGAAAGGAGATTCAAAATACCTTCGGTGTCCTTTTTATTTGAGCCAAGCTTCATTTTCTTTGAAATCGAAGCGATCAAGTTTTTCCTTTTTTGCTCTAAATTTTTTGCCAGACAAAGCTTCTTTGATCTTTCCTTCTCGATTTCCCGAAAGGATTGTACCTCAGATTTCAGAAGAATAGTTTTTTCATTCTCCAGGAAAAGTAAAAAACTCTCCAGCGCCCTTATCTCTTCTCTTATCGTGGTTAAAAGAAGAAGGGCATCTTTTCTGAAAGAACCTTTTTCCTTTTTAACTGATTTCGTCATATTCACAACTTCCTTTATCCTCAGCCTTTATTTAATCTACGGATATAGACTTCAATTTCTTCATCATTAGAAGCACTCTTTGAGTATCGGTAAGTATATTTTGAAGGTATTTTTCAATCTTCTGTTGAATCACCCTATCCTTTTCAAACTGTATTTCACCCGAGGGGCTGAAAGTATAAAGGCCTCCGATCTCCATTCTAACTATCCGGGTCATCTTGGTGATCTCCTCGGAGGCTTTTATCGTCTCGGTTACCAGATCAAGGATATCATCCGAGATCCTCAGGGGAAGCGAATCCCTGGCCCGACTTGCGGTGGAGGCTAAATTAAATGCTATTTTTTTGGCTCTCTCCGAGAATTCCTCAACTGAATTTAAAAGCTCTTCTACATTCTCAATTTTTTTATCATCCTTCATACTTTTATCAGATCCCCGATTTTGTTTTTAAGTTCAGACAAATTAGAGGACTTAACCATATACGAGTCAGCCAGCCATGAATGAAAGTCGCTTTTATATGTGGTGTAAGCCGAATTTAAAATCACGGGAATTCCTTTCTTCAGTTTTTTTAATTCAGAGAGAGTTGAAAGCCCATCCATTTTATCCATCTTGATATCCAGGATCACCAAATCGAACTTTTCGGTTTGAGCAACCTTCAAGGCTTCCTCACCACAACAGACCGTTTTAACCTCATATCCCTCCTCTCCTAACTCCTTTAAATAAAGTTCCAGCATATTCGGCTCATCATCCACTACCAAAATCTTATGCATTTTTTTCCTCCTTTCTCAAAGGCAACTGAATGGTGAAAACCGAGCCTTTGTCCTTTTGGCTTTTGGCTTCTATCTCACCATTATGCCTTTTAATGATCTCCTGGGACAGAGTCAATCCCAATCCATTTGATTTAGCTCTGGTGGTAAAAAAGGGATCGAAAATCCTTAAAAGAACCTCCGGAGAAATCCCAACTCCAGAATCAGCTATCTTGAGTTTAACCCAATGGCTTTCTGAAAAAGTCCTAACGGTAAGCTTTCCTCCTTGGGGCATAGCCAGAATTGCATTTTTAAAAACGTTCAGAAGGGCGCGCTCAAATTGTTCGGAATCCAAATCCAGGTCAGGCAAATCCTTTTGAAAATCTTTTTCAACTTCTATTTTTTCCAAACAGATTTGATCCTCAAGCTTTCTCAGGGCATTCTCTACAGTCTTATTCAAATTTTGTTTTTTAGGATTGACCAAAAGAGATGGGGAGTAATTCTGAATTTGATCCAAAATCTTTTCTGCCCTCTCGCTTTCCTCGCTTATTATTTTAAGGTATTTGTAATTAGGATTTTCCCCGTCTGTTTTTTTCAGAATAGAGTTAGCAAAACCACCGATTATGGTCAGTGGATTTCTCAACTGGTGGGCTACCTGTGAAGTCACCTGACCTATAGTAGAGAATCTCTCAATTTTAAGCATCTTTTTTGTGTTCTCCTCAAGACTTTTGTTAGCTCCCTCCAGCTTCTCCACCTGAAAAGCCAATCTACCGTAAAGCCTCGAGTTCTCTATTGCCCGGGAAGCCTGATTGGCTAAGACTTGAAGAAATTTAACATCCTCGTCTTTTATCCTCTCTTTGGTTATAAAATTATCAGCTAAGATCACCCCAAACACTTTTTCTTCGCAGATCAAAGGAGCAACAGCTAAATCCTTTGTGCCTAAAATCTCAACTAATCCGGGGTCCAAACTCTTTCCCGAGTCATCGTTTAGATTCAGAGATTTTCTCCCGTTGATCACCTCCACAACTACATTGTCCTTTGCATCCAGTGGAATCCTTAAGTCTTTTACAATTCTGTTAACACCCTTGTTCTTTTCCTTTTGTTCATCCTCAGCATCTGAGCAATAGGAAAGGATCTCTTTTAAGCTCTGATTTTTCTCCGATAGAATCTTCCAGATATGGTTAGCTTCCTCAAGGCTTGAGGGTCCAACTGCCATTTTCCCCTGAAGTTCATCCCCCTTCTCATCTTTCAACAAAAGAAAGGCCCGGTTAAATCCCAATCCCTCTCCCGCTGTAACGCCGGTAAGAATGATCTTGATAATTTTCTCCGTTCTTAAAGTCGTGGATAGAACATTACTCACCTCATTTATGATCGAGAGTTGATTTACTCTCTCTTTTAAATCGCACTCCAGATTGACCTTCTCGGTTTGATCCTCCACCAGGCAGATTATGCCACAGATCTTTTCCTCCTTGTCTTTTAAGGGATTAACCTTCAGAGAAAGAAAAAGGGACGAACCATCTGAAGCTCTGTAGGGTATTTTCTCTTTTGAAAATCCCTTGTGGGACTCAAAGGTTTTTCTAAACTCAAAATCAAGACCCAGGGCTCTGATCATCTCATTGTCAAAAATATTTACTCCAAGGTATTCTTGGATGACATCGCTTTTCAATACCCGATTTAAAAAATGGTTGAGGTAGCAGATTTTTCCTTCTGAGTCGGTGATGAATATCCCCACCGGAATATCCTTCAGAAATACAATGCTATCCTTTGTGATAGGTTCATACGGAACATCTCTGTTTTTGGCCAGATTTAACATTTGGATTTTGCTTTTTGTTTTTCTCTTTTCTTTTTAAGGATGTAATCTAAGATTATCTCCTTGAGTTTACTCTCCAGGCTTTTCACCTCAGAGCTCTCTCCATAAAAGCTGGGCAGGTCTTCTTTGGAACAGAACTCAATCCCCATAAGGATCTGATCCTGGTTTTCCTTCTCCGTTCTTTTCACCTTTCCCAAAATCCCCTTTAAAAGCATCCCGCTTTCAAGAGAAAGATTCAGGCTGATAAAGCTTCCCTCTTCCAGCGACAAATCTGTAGCGATCAAAGCTCCATCCTTTTGCAGCTCGAGCATCTCTGCCCGATGCTCGGCTTTACGTATTAAGTCCTTCTGGGGATCGGACCCTGGGTTTTCAGGTAAAAGCAAACTGAAGGTGATCTGAGGAGAGAAATCGAAACGAACCCACTTTCTCTTCTTTGGTTTCTTTTCATATTGCTTTTGGGTTGGGAGGGTATTCATACCAACTCCTTTTTAAAGAGTTTTTAGTGATCGATACTGGCTTTTTGAAAGCTCCAGCACTTTATGAGCTAAAGCTGTTTTCACCATGTCGTCTTTATGTTTATGTAAAAAATCCTCTCCTAATCTCATTGCTAAATCAAAATATCTTTTGGCGTTATCCAGATTGCCAATCCTTTTGGAAATGTCCCCCAAAAGATAGGAGGCTTGAATTTTCTGGTTGAATAACCGGTTCTCCTTTAAGTTTTTCTGGTAATATTTAAAAGCCAGCTCCAACGCTTCATTCTCATTGGTTGGCACATCCTGCCAGTAGATCTTTAAATAGAACAGAAAATCCTCAAAGTTTGAATAGTCCATGAAAACTTTTTCATTTTCTTTCTGGATTAGACTCCTGAGATGCTCCAGAGCTTTTTTCGTTGAGTTGACTTTTCTCTCCATCCGGTTAAAGGATTTTAATATGTCAGTTTTTGCACTGACTTTTATTTGTTTGAGAAAAGACTCAACTCCGTCCTGTAACTTTTTTATTCCGGACCGATACTCCTCTTGAGAAAGCAGGGCTCTGTTAAAACCTTCATTTAAATCCTTTTTAGTTTTCCTCCTCAGCTGTAGTGCTCTCTCTTTTTCATCTCTAAAAAGCCATGCGATCCTGAGATAATATCGAGCTAAATTTAAGTTTTGCTTCTCCGGGTTAAGATCCTCATCAACTATTCCCAGAAGAAGTTTTAAAACAGCAGTCTCAAAAGGGTATAGCTCAGGTGATAGAGTGTTTCCAATTTTTTTGATTATGCTGTCTTCTTTTCTCAGAAGCTTTAAATGATTTTTTCTTATGGCTGGAAGCAGTGCCTCTCTGAAGTGTTGATTTTTTTTCCACCCCTGGTAATCCCTGTCAAACTCCCGGGTGTAAAAACAGTATCTGCAACAGGCCATGAAATGAAGGAGGGGATTTAGATTCTGGTATCTGGAATCTCTCCACAGTAGTTTTTTGGGGCGAAAATCGGTATCCCTTTCCCTCTCGGTATAAGCCTTTTGTTTCAGGGTCTTGAACCTATTTATCTTCCCGCACACCGGGCATTCGATTCTTTTATAATCAAAAAGGTCGATGTTTTTTAATTCCCTTTTAATCTCAAGCACCCCCTTCTTTGATCGGCAACCTTATGGTAAAAGTGTTTACATCCTGGTTAACTTTCGCCTGTATCGTTCCCCGGTGTTCCTCGACCACCTGGGAAGCAAAGAAAAGGTCAGATCCCAATTTTCGATTGAGCCCGGGTGCAACCAGGAAAGGATCGAACACTTTAGGAAGAACATCCAGAGGAATTCTCTCTCCGGTATCGCTGAAATCCAGCTGGACGCATCTGCGGTGTTTTTTTGCACGTACCTTCAATCTCCCTTTCTGGATCATGGAATCCTTAGCATTGAGCAGAAGGTTCAAAAATACACATTCAAGTCGGTGAGGGCCTCCCCTGACCTTTGGCAGGTCCTTCTCAACCTTCAATTCTAAATCCACTCCCTTGGATTTAAACCTGTCTTTTAAAAGCGAACATGCGTGTTCAAGGATTTTGCCAATGTCCACATCCACATCCCCCAGGTCTCCAACAGGTACAGCCTGCCCTCTTGCCTGTTTAACATAAAAGGAAAGCTCCTTGGCCAGGGAGGATATCCGGTCTGCAGATTCCTCGATGGTTTTAAGCTCCCTCTCCAGGTAATTCTTGTCGAATTCCTTTTTCAAAAGAAGTACCTGGGCTTTCCCCAATATTATCTGAAGGGGATTGTTTATATCGTGGGCTATTATATCCGCTAATTCCAACACCGTTTCCGATCTATTCAGCTTATTTATTTGATTCAGGGAATTCCGGCTGAAAAGCTCAAGCATCTTTAAAGACTCACTCTGATAAAACTTTTCAAAAAGGGAAAGAAGAATATCAGCAGAGATTAAAATCGAGTCGGCTCTGTCTTTGATACTTTTCTTTTCAGATTCACCCAAAAGGCAGATAAAAATCCCTAAAAAATCATCCTTGATAAATAATGGAACGACACCTAAATCCTTTACTATTTCTAACCTTTTCTCAGAGTTTGTTCTAGACAGTCTTTTTAATATCTTTTGATCAACATTCTCCTCTATCTTATCCTTAAGTACAGAGACGTCCTTTAAAACGGAAAAAGGGGTAAGTTTTTCCTTTTCTGGATCAAAGACAAAGATCCCGCAATCGACACATCTGATGGAGGTTTGACAGAATCTCAGAACCGAATCCAGAAAATCCAATTCTTTTTTATCCAGATACTTTTTTTGTAAAAGACTATTCATCGTATCTCAGGTGGCGAATTTTTCTTTGATCATACCTCTGAGTTTGTAGACCGCTTTGGTGTGAATCTGGGACACCCTTGATTCGGAGATATTCATGACCTCCCCGATCTCCTTTAAGGTCAGCTCCTCGTAATAGTATAAGGAGATTACCAGCCTCTCCTGCTCGGTCAGGTTGTTCACCGAAGAGGCTATAAAAGCCTTCAGTTCTTTTTTCTCCAGCTCGGAGAGGATATTTTCCTTGGAGGTCGACTCCAGAGCTTCCACCCTGGGAATCTGGCGGTTATCATCGTCTCCGTAGATCAGGTCATCCAGAGAAACCATTGAACTTGTCGAGAGGTCATCCAGAGTGGATAAGAGCTCATCAGTGGAGATGTCCAGTAACTTAGCTAACTCTCTTCTGGTGGGTTCCCTTCCCAACTTATTCTCAAGTTTAACCTTGGCTTTCTCTATCTCCCTGGATTTAGCCCGGGTGGAGCGGGGTACCCAGTCCAAAGATCTGAGCTCGTCTAATATGGCTCCTTTTATCCGGGGGATAGCATAGGTCTCGAATTTTACTCCCCGGTTAGGATCAAAATTGGACAGCGCCTCGCTTAATCCTATGAATCCGGTTGAGATCAAATCGGAAACCTCCACTGATTTTGGGAATCCCAAAGCCATCCTTCCGGCAACCGATTTTACCAGCGGTAGATATTCAACTAAAAGCTTCTCCCTTAACTCAGGGGATTGGGTCTCTTTGAAAACCTCCATATCCTTTACAACTTTCATGCGTTCCTCCTCCAGAAAGTTTTAAATGGGGTGAAATGTTTGATTTATTGCGGTGTGTCCTTTCCTGTTGAAAAGAGTTATTTAATTTCTTCTGACAGGCAAAAACGAGGTTATATGGGTTTTTTGAGTGTGAAATCTTTTTCATACCTTAAAGCACAAATTTTCTTTATATATTTAGCAATTGCTGTGCCTTAAGGATTTTGTTTTGTGGATTTAGACTTTAAGTGACTTATTTAAAAAGGGTTAACTAAAAATTAAGCTTGATTGGTAAGTTTATTTTTATGGATAAAAGAGGAA
>LJUW01000019.1 GCA_001304315.1 candidate division Zixibacteria bacterium SM23_73_2
TGGTTCAGGATAGCGATGAAAACCTCCGGAACCACCATTGATGATGAGATATGGTATATGACTGTGGATACCTCTACTATTCACGAATTCTTCGTAACCAAACCCAATGGAGGAGAGACCTACATAGCTCAGGAGAGAGAAGACATCAAGTGGAAATCGCCTTACTTCAGCACCAACGTTAGACTCGATTACTCCACTGACGGTGGATCAAACTGGTATAACATCACCCCCAGCACTTACAATGATGGTGATTACAGCTGGTATCCGCCTAATGAACTGTCCAGCAACTGTTATATAAAAATCTCCGATGCAGCTGATGAGGATCCCTACGATATAAGCGATAACCCCTTTAAAATCATCCAGCGCGGTGATTTTGACAAGGATGGCATCATCGGGTTAGGAGACGTTATGCTTTTGGCCATTTACAAGTTTAAAAGCGGAACCCCACCTGATCCGATGCTTCTCGGGGACGTTAACTGCGATGGTTTAGTTGAGGTCAACGACATCATCTATCTGGCTAACTATCTTCTCAAAAGTGGACCGGAACCGGGCTGTCCATAAAACCAAGAAAAAATAATAAAAACTAAAAGACGGGCATTCGCCCGTCTTTTTTTATTTTTACCATCGAATATCCACCAAAACCATAAAATAAAAGTGCCGCCCTCCTGAATCGAACAGGAGACACACGGATTTTCAGTCCGTTGCTCTACCTACTGAGCTAGGGCGGCAACTTACTCTTATATCGTCTAAGAACGATAACTTTTAAACAGGAATTAATTTAAAGTTATAAGTACCTTTGTCAAGAAAAATTTAGAGAGTTTTTATAAGTGATTTGCAATTTTAAAATCCCTTCCCCAAAATGACCACTCTGAGAGAACGCTCAAGAGTGAAATGTCGTGGCAAGTGTAGCAAGGTAATCTCATGAAAGAGGTTATTCAGCTTCGCAGTGAAAATACTTTTAGAATATTAATACACTTTTAAATATCTTTTTATTCTATCAGTATCATCGAGCAAAATTTGCACCCGTCCTCATAATCTCTGACAACTTTTAATTGATAACCCACATTGGACAATGTCTGATAAACATCGATACCGCATGCTTCCATCGAGGGGCGGGCAAAATCCTCGTATTTGCAGGGGTAGGACAGGGTGCACTCCCTGCATAGATTACAGGGTCCGCAGGCCATTCCAAAGGCTTTATAATACCCATCCAAAAACATCTCCCTTTCAATTTTCGCTACATCCTTTCTAAATCTTTTCCTTAAAGGCCTCTCCTTCTCTGAACTCTGGATATCATAGATCATGATCAAAGCAGAAAGGTATTCTTTCATCATCTTTTCAGTATACTCCGGGGTTGGGGAATAAGGCGGGCAGGTCAAACATCTCCCATACCTCCCGCATCCATATTGACACTTGATCCTTACCCACCGGGAGGTTACTATATTTTCAGGATCGATGATCTTCATCCAGAAAGCACCGGATTTTCTCGCCATCTCAATATATTTCTTGTATTTCATAATGTTTTATATCAAAAGGAAACTATCCTATTAAACACAAATTATTTATTGCGAAATAAACCTCCTGGTTCAAAAAAGCATAATTCTTTCTCTGCCTACTGCATACTGTCTACTGAAATCTCTAATTTATATATCACACGCTCTTTCCATAAATCTCAACAAACTTCCTCAAAGACCTGTCATAGGTCCTCTCAACATCATCGGGGAACAGGCAGGCTGGAAGCTCCCTCATTCTCCAGTGGTACTGGATACATTCGCAGCATATCCCTTTTTTTGAACAGGGCTCGTAAGTGCAATTGCAATTTGATAAATTATCTTTTTTGTTATCACACTTTTTCATATCTCACCTTTTTTTTAAAATCAGACTTTCTATCATATACGGAAAAGATCAAACCACCAAACCAAGAAAATTCCCTTTTTATCCTGATACAAAAAAAGTGAGGGTTTATAGAAGAAGCTGAATAAATAAATACCGGTGGGTTTTCCTGAGATTTGTTTTCAACTTGATATCACTAAAAAGAGATAACCTTACCAACCCCGTTTTCAATGAAGTTCTCCCCATATCTTTTTTTGAACAGCTCCAACGCTCCCACCCCGGAGCAATGGCAGGGCGCCACCTTCTGAACTCCAAGGTCTTCCAAAGCTGAAATCACCGAATCTATCTGAGGGTTCTTCTTATCCAGAAGATGAAATCCTCCCAAAACCAAGAAAATCTCTTTGGGGAGATTCTCCTTAACCTTCTCAGTTATCTCCACTACCCCGGGATGAGCACATCCGGTGATCACTATCAGACCTTTGCTGGTATCAATTACCATTGCCTGCTCCGGAACCGTATGTTCTATCTCCCCGGTGGTATATACTCTCTCATCGATCATACCGAATTTCTCAAGTTCTAACAACTCGTTCTCCCTATTTTTTATGTCTGATTTTAAGTCCTCAGAAAAAGATTTCAAAAAATAGACCTTTGCCCTTTCGTTTTTGTCCAGAAAAACTGGAAGCCCGCCAGTGTGATCCCAGTGATCGTGAGATAGAAATACGGAATCGATGATACCCGGATTCAAATCCATCTTTTTCATATTGTCTAAAAGGACTTTACCATCTGCTCCGGTATCAAAAAGGATTTTCTTCTCCCCAACTTCCACTAAACAGGAAAAGCCCCAGCCGGTCCTGAGGTTTTTATCGTGGGAGTAATTGTCGAAAATCGTGGTTATCGACATCCTGTCACCTCCTTTGGATTCGGTTTTCTTTTAACCCAAATCTTTCTAAATATCAAATATAAAACAAAAAGAGATGAAAATCCAGTTTTTTATAAGATTTCTTGAAATTTTTTCTTAACTTACCGGGGGATCAAACCGCAATCATAATGCCTTGTAGGATATACTAATACAGAAATTTGAGGCTTCCTTTGTACAGAAAAAAGAATTCAAAAAACCTCTATTTTAACACCGGAGGCATTTTGCGCCAATTCCGCAATTTTGGAGAGAATTTTATGGTCCACCTTAGCCAGATTTTTATATGCTGAGGGTCGGTCCAAAGAATAGATCTGCACCTTTTCAGGTAAGATATATCTTATCTTTTCTGCCCATTCCTCCACCTCATCAATTACGGTATTGGTAATATCCCCGCCCACGAAAACCGATTGTACGATCACGCTTTTTAAATCTCTCAGGTTTTCAACAACATCCTGATAGGTAATTTTGGGGGCTGGTTGACTCATTTTCCTAAATAGCTCTGATGTACCACAATCCAATTTCATAATTCTGACATCCAGCTTCCTTAGTGCTTTTTTCACCTCAGGCAAGTTCAAGGAGGAGGAATTGGAAAGAATGGCAACTTTTGCCTGAGGCAAATACTTATCCCGAAGCTTTTTAACCTCAATTACGATCTTATCAAATTCAGGATGAAGGGATGGTTCGCCGTTACCCGAGAAGGTTATATAATCCACCCTTTTTTTGTCTTTAAGCCAATCCTCCAACGCATTTTTTACCTCATCTTTTGTGGGGAGATCGGAAAGGTGATCTCCTACATCCAGGGTGTGAGCTTTAGTCCATCCATATTGACAATAGATGCAGTTAAAGGAACAGAGCTTATAGGTGGTGGGCATAAGATTTATACCCAGGGATTTTCCCAATCTCCTCGAATTAATGGGTCCGTAGATAATCTTCTTCTGAAGTTCAAGCAAGCTCATTTATAAACCTACTTCTTAATCCCGGCAAACAAAAGTACAGCATAATATCTACAAAGTTCGAAGTCAAAAATAATATTCCCATTAAAAAAAGTAATGAATTCAAATTTGAAAGTTGAATCGAAGGGAGTGTTACGATTCTTTATTCATCCTTCCAAAATATTTCAGAAATATTTTCACAAGTAGCAAAGAGAAATTCTGCTTTATTATCAATAGATCTTTTTTATCTCTACCCCGGTATAATAGTGCTTTAAAATTTCCTGGTAAGAGAATCCCTTTCTTGCCATTCCTATAGCTCCGGTCTGGCACATCCCCACCCCGTGACCATTCCCCTTCCCTATCATTTTAATCTGCTCTATCTCCCCCTTTTCGTTCTTTACAAGTTCCAGTTCAAAAAAGGTGCTGGGCAGAATCCTGGTGGAATCGGAAGGATCCCTTAAAACCCACCTTATGTTATCCTTTAAAACGTGATAAGTTTCCGATTCAGTTCCTATGCACAACTTCCTTACCCTGCCCGAGGCAGTTTTATCCATTATCTGCAGATCGATGAGTTTGTCTGTACCATCTTTTGAAACATCGAAAAAATCCTTCAGTGAAAAAGAAAGCACCCTTTCCAGCTCCTCTCTTCTCCATACCCTTTCCCACCTGAATCTTTTATACCAGCTGCAATAATCCATATCGTCCACTCCTTTCAGATAGCCTTCCTCCCAATTATTCCAGACCTCCTCAACGTTTTCGGTGTTCCCCCCGCAGCAGGCGTGGTAGTAAGCTTTGATAATATCCCCGTCTTTGGTTATCACCTCTCCTGAGGTTTTCTCCACAGCAAGGTTCACCACCGGATCCTCTATCTCCATTCCACCGTATAGCTGGTCCAGGATCGTCGATTCCAGATGGTATTCATTTTCAGAATTTCTCGCTGTCTTAAAAAGGGCATAACTCCGGGAAGCTATCGCCTGAGCTTTCAACGCCTCCAGCTCCACCAGTCCCTGATTCCCCATCTCAGCCGGCACAACCCCCTTTAGATAATCCTCGATATAAACCAAGTTCAACACCGATATAAATCCTTCGCTCTGATTTGGCCTAACCTCCAGTATCCCGCGATATCCCCTCCTGTTCAGATAAAGCCAGAATCTTCTTTCCTTTGGAATGAAAAGAACTTTGCTCAAATTATCTTCAACAATCTCACCCCTCTTCTGACAAAGAACCAATCCCCCCCCTGAGCTTTTCACAAGCAAAGAAGCTGAGGAATAGTAAAAAGCATCCTCTGTGTCCTCTGAAACACACTTGATGGAAAAAGAGCCCTCAGGACTTATCAAAACATCATCTTCGGTCTCGAGGATTTTTACCCTGAGATGCGGTTCCCTCAGATCAAGAGATGAAATCGGCTCCTGTTTTCTTATAAACTCTCGGCAAAAGTAAAGAAAACAAAAAAACAAAAGAATTATTAATGATATCGATCGAAAATTAAAAATCATCCCAGACATATTTTCCCCAAGACAGCTTCTTTCTTTGCACCAGTTACCTTCTTAATGTTTCCAGTCCTTCCCTTTATCGTTAGATAGGCAAAAAGAGCAAAGGTCAAAGCCTCGATCGAGTCAGGGTTATATCCAAAACTCTCCGAGGTAACTACCTCAATGGGACTGAAAAGCTCTTTTAGCCTTAAGGTAAAATATTGGTTATGCACACCACCACCGGCCAGAATCAACCTCTGTATCTGTTTTTTGGTCTTGACCAATCCAAAAAAACTTTCCCCTATGGTTTGAACCGATAGCTCCGATACAGTGGTCACCAAATCCTCAGATTTTAATCTATGCATTTTTTTGTATTCAGCAATCTTTTTCAAAAACCCTTTCCCGAATCTCTCCCTTCCGGTTGATTTGGGTGGTTTTCTTTTAAAATACCCGTCTTTTTTTAAAAAAGTCAGAAGTCTCAGGTTCACCTTCCCTGAAAATGCGATTCTCCCATCTCTGTCGAATTTCTTTCCAAAATACTTTTTGGTCAGAGAGTCGACTATCATATTTGCCGGGCCGGTATCGAAACCCCAGACATCATCGATTATTTCTGTTCCTGGAAGAATGGTCAAATTGGCAATACCGCCTAAGTTCAAGACAACCTGGGGGGTACCGGGACTGTTAAATAACATAAAATGAGCAAGAGGTGAAAGTGGTGCCCCCTCACCTCCGGATGCCATATCCGCTCTCCTGACATCCCCTACGGTAGTAATACCTGTTGTACCGGCAATGACCGAGGGATCACCGATGTGGCAGGGGGCTTTTACCTTTTGACCTAAACATAAAAAGGGCCGGGGAAGATGCCTGATGGTCTGACCATGGGAGCCGATAAGGTCAATTTCTTTTTTTTCGTAGCCGAAATCCTTTATCAGCTTAACTGCTTTGCGGGCAAAAAATTTACCCAAAACCACATCCAGCCTTAATAGCTCATCTAAGTTCTGGTAAGTGGGATCTGATAATTTAAATATCAAATTACCAACATCCTCTGAAAAAGGATAGGTTTTGAAAGCCAGCTGTCTTATCCTCATTCTCCCTTTAATCTCCATAATCTCGGCCAGGCAGGCATCCACACCATCAGCGGAGGTTCCAGACAAAAGCCCAATAATTTTGAGTCTTTTCTTTTTTATAAGCAAAATTAATTTATTCATCTTTATCTATGTTTATTCTAAAAAACCAGCCAAACTTTTCTTGTCTGAGAATATCTTGGCTATTCTTTTAGAAAAATCCGTTTGATTAATTCTTTTATCCACTACAGATTTTTTAAAATATTCAAACAAAGAATTTTGTTTCTCGAAATCCTCACATAACAAAATCAGATCATGCCCTGCTAAAAAGGCTTTCCAGCACGCCTGATTTAAATCGTGGTTTTTCACAATAGCACCCATGCCCATATCATCGGTGATTACAAGTCCCTGGTAATTCAGTTCAGCTCTTAAAATATCCGAACAGATCTTCGGAGAGAAGGTGGAGATCTCCTCGGAATCCAATCCAGGGCAGAAAACATGAGAGGTCATAATGAGTTTCACCCCGCTTTTTATCGCTTCAAGAAATGGAGGAAAATCGACTTTCTCAAATCTCTTTTTGGAATTGTCATTTCTCGGAAGTTCATGATGAGGATCTCTGTCAACATCCCCCAATCCCGGAAAATGCTTGGCACAGGCTAATACCCTCTCCGAGTGGATTGCATCTATCGCAATCTCAGAAAAGGAAGCCACTTTAATCGGATCGGAGCCAAAGGATCTTTGGCCGATAACTTCGTTTTTAGGATTGGTCAAAACATCAACCACCGGAGCTAAATTCACGTTTATTCCCAGCTTTCTCAAGTTTTGAGCAGTTGTTCTATAAGCAAAAGCAACTCCCTTTTTATCCTCGTTTTCCCCATAAGAAAGATTTGAAGGGAAAACCGGAAAGTTATCCGTAATTCGATTTACCTCTCCCCCTTCCTGATCTATCATAACCAATGGGGAGTGCTTAGAAAGGGATTTGATTTCAGAGCACAGCTCCTTTGTTTGAGCCAAAGTCTCTATGTTTTTCGAAAAAAGAATTACCCCACCAAGATCCTTATCTTTTAAGAATCTCTTAAAATCGTAAGGGAGGGTTTTCCCCTCGAATCCGAAAACAAAGAGCTGTCCTAAAAAATCAAAATTTGCCTTTATCATTGATAAAATACTGAAAAGAAGAGTTTTCTACAAAGCACACACCAGATTCTTTCCTTTTCCCTTAGCCATATAGAGCGCCTGATCAACTTTTTTTATTAGCTCCTCCTCGCTTTCCGCATCAACGGGATAACTGGCAACCCCAAGGCTCACAGTTAATGAGGTAAAAGATCTATTGGTATTGTCTTTAAAAGAGGTGGATTCAACCTGATAACGTATCCTTTCGCCGATTGATTTTGCATCGATCTTGGTAGTCTGGGGCAAGATGACCACGAATTCCTCCCCCCCATACCGAGCTAAAATATCTACCTCCCTGATGCAGGATCTGATGACCCTGGTTAGAGTTTTTAAAACCAGGTTACCGAAAAGATGTCCATAGGAATCGTTACATCTTTTGAACCAGTCGATGTCAATCATCAAAAGTGAAAGGGGCAAATGGTACCTCTTAGCTCTCTTCAGCTCAGCGATTAGCTTTCTGGCGAAATAACGGAAATTGTAAATGCCGGTGAGCTCGTCCTGAATGGTCAGTTCCTCCATCTGCTGGTGAAGCATCGCATTCTCGATGGCCATAGCAGCTGAGGAGGACAAAATGGAGAAAACCTTTTGATCGGCCTCCTTGAAATCACCAACCTTCCTCGATTCAGCATCCAGAACCCCGGTAACCTTGCCTCTGGATATCATGGGAACAGCCATCTCCGATCTCGAATCCTTCAAACCTGGAATATATCTGGGATCGGTTTTCACATCGAAAATCCTTACCCCCTTTCTGCTCTTAACCACTGAGCCGGCTACTCCACCGAGGGGAATCTTTTGGGGAGGATCGAATTTCAATTTCTTGCCCATCTCAAACTTAGCTTTAAGTAGCAGGCACTCATTCTCCTTATCATAGATAAGAACCGAACAGGCCTCAAACCCCAAAACATCCTTAGCTATCTTCAGAATCTCATCTACGACCTCCTCTAAATTATGGATTTCACCCAGGGTTCTGGAAGCTTCGTAAATTGTCTCGATCTGAACCTGAGTTCTTTCCAACTCCACTGTTCTCTGGTTTAAAACATCCAGGGTTTTAAAAAGTTTTGATTCCGATTCTTTGATGAACCTCGAAACCATTCCAAAGATTATGGTGAAAAGCCAGAGAAAACCAACCCTGACTATCAAGTCCCCCAAGAAGATCTTTTGATCGAAAGGTAAAAAGAGCCCCAGATAAAAAACCGAGGCAAGAAAAGCTAAAAAAAGACCTTTTCTGAAGCCCAAATAGTAGGAGCCTACGGTAACACTTAAATAGTAGAGCAGATAGAAGTTGCTCTGATAAATTCCGGTAAATATTATCAAAGCTGTTATAAAGGCTGTATCAAAGACAAAGTTGTAGGTATGGAGTTTCTCTGGCAGGATCTTCTTTTTTGTGAACAGGTGGAAAGAATAAGAGAGGTTCAAGAGAAAGGCAAGATTCAAAATCCAAACATAAACCACAGTATATCCCTGGGGAGAAAATCCCAGCCATATGCAAATCCCCACAAAGGCAAAAAACCTGCCTAAAAACAAAAGGTTTGGGGACCAGGATCGATATTTAAGCTCGAAATTCTCTGATTCCACTTTGTTCACCACCTTTTATTTTTTATCGGCAGAAGAACTAAATCCAGAAGCAGTTCTCTTCTCTCTCCGAAAAAGGTCCGATGCTGTTTTAATTGCCAGATAGGTTACCCCCAAGGACAAAACTAAAAGCAAAAAATCCGTGGCTATTAAAGTAAAGTTTTTCTGAGGGAGGTATTTTTTCAACAGGAGAAGGACTAAAGAAGCGGTGGTGGTCAAAAGCATGAAAACTGCAGGTATAAGGGTAAACCAGTTCTTTTTACCTTTCAAGAAAAGCCAGGTGGATACAGCTATCAGAGTCAATGCGGAAAGGAGCTGATTAGCTGTCCCGAATATCGGCCACAAGGCCACGAAGGTGTTAAAGTATGCTAAAAGCCACATCAGGATGCAAGCCAATCCAGAGTTCACCCAGTACCATTTCAAAATCCCGGGAACCTTTTTAAAGATTATGTTCCACAGCTCCTCAAAAAGATAGCGGTTTAACCTTACCGCGGTGTCAAGGGTAGTGATTACAAATCCCTCCACCATAAGTATTCCGAAAACGCAACCCAAGGCCATGGGAACAGACAAGGACCTCTCCAGAAGTTTTCCCACAGCCAAGGAGAATGCCAGGATGGGATTGGAAAGACCGGTCTGGGGCCAGACAATGGATTTATATTCGGAAAAACTCAAAACGCTCCCCAGGGCTAAAAGAACCGAAAGTGCCAGCACCGACTCCAGTATCATCCCGTTATATCCGACCTTTTTTGCATCGGTCTCTTTGGAAAGCTGCTTACAGTCGGTTCCGGTTGTTACCAATGCATGAAATCCGGAAATCGCTCCGCAGGCTATGGTGATAAAAAGCATGGGCCATACGAATCCTAAATTTTTTATCCCCTCCGCCAAATTGAAAGCCGGCATTTTCAAAGTTAGACCACCGAATCCACCTAAGAAAAGAGAAAAGAACAACACCAGAATGCCCAGATAGAGTATCTGAACGTTGACGAAATCCCGGGGCTGAAGAATCATCCATATCGGTGCACCGGATGCAAATAAAACGTAGATGGTTAATATTATCATCCAGGTATCAGGTGAAAGGTTTATGGGATGATGAATCCCGATATAAATTGAGGAAAAACATAGTATGGAGGCAAGCATATAAGCTTTGTAAGTTTTTACCTTTCTTTTATATAAAAGGTATCCCAAAAGAGGTGAAAACAAAGTTATGATAACCACTGACATCGAGGCGATTCCGCCGATGATCCCCAAAACCTCGCCGTTTGCTCCCATCTCAGTTTTTAAAAGGGTCTGGCCTGGGAGGAGCCCCAGTTTATCCAGAGGCCATTTGGAGGTCAGGGATGTGGCGGTGGCTCGAAGAAAGGATGAGGTGACCAGCACTATCATCACGATGGTGAAAAGAATGAAAAGAACAAATCCCCATTTCCCCAAAGTCTTTCTGGCTATCTCAGCCATGGATTTTCCGCCCTCCCTTATACTGACAAAAAGTGAGGTGAAATCGTGAACCGCTCCGATGAAAACTCCGCCGATAACAACCCAGAGCCATCCGGGAATAAAACCATAAAGGATTCCCATAGTGGGGCCTATAATCGGGCCTGCTCCGGAGATGCTGGAGAAATGATGCCCGAACAAAACGTGGAGCTTGGCTGGAACGTAATCCCTCCCGTCGCTTTTCTCCACAGCTGGTGTAGCCCTACCTGGATCTTCACCTAATTGTTTTGCTATGTATTTGGAATAAAAGCGGATCCCTAAAGCAAAAACCACCAAAGCTGAAAGAAAATAAAATAAAATGTTCATTCCACACTTATTCTATCGTTTGAATGGGACCTCCGGGCAGAAATCCTTTTTATTACATCTTTTGCAACAGACCCATTTCAGAAAAAACTTGCCCGAAAGCCACAGCAAAACAAAACCACAAAACAAAATCAGATACTTCAGATTTCTTTTTAACACCAGCTCAAATAAAGCCAAAAGCCCGGGCAAAAACCACAAAGGATAAGTCAAAACGTAAAAAGATGATCTCCTTAAGTATTCCTCCTCATCCTTTTTCTCGAAAAGAAATGCAGAAACCTTCCCCCAGCCGGTATTGCAAAATCTCCCAAAGTAGAAACAGTAAACGCATCGGGACAAGGGTAAAATCAAACTCAAACAGAAAATAGCATAAAACACATAAAGGTAAGCTAATACCTGTTTGAAATCCAGGAATATGTACAGACCAAGTACAAAGACTAAAAGAAGAAAAAACCAGCGTAAGGTAATTACCACCCAGGGGTAATCCTTATAGTAAAAAAAATCTTTTTCCTTTTCGACCTGATTCATAGAAAATTTCTGTTGCCAAGTTCTTTATAGCATTTATATTAATAAAAATATATTCAGAAACCAAGTAAAAATTTTTACGTATATAAAACTTGAAAAGGAGCAATCATATGAAGAAGAAGAAAAGCTTTTATTTTGCCTTAAGCTTCTTTACCATTTTACTTGCGTTTAACCTTTCCTTTGCCACTGAATTCCAAGCCGAAAGAAACATATATGTTCCCCAGGATGAAACCATCAAAGACGATCTTTTAGGTGGGGCAAACAGAATAAAAATAGAAGGAGTGGTGGAAGGTGATGTGATCGTTGGCTGCCGTACCCTGACCCATAATGGAAAGATCATCGGAAGTTTAAATGGTGCTTGTCAATACCTGCGTATAACAGGTGAGGTAGACGGGAGCGTCATAGCGTTCTGTATGGATAACAATATGAATGGCTCCATCGGAAGGAATCTGATTAATTTCGGCAGCACTTTGCATATCAGAAACGATGGAAAAGTCAGAAGCGATGTTACCTCATACTGTGACGAAATAATCATAGATGGTGAGGTGGGAAGAAACTTAAAAGGCGCTGCTGGAACTTTGATAATCTCCGGAACGATTAAGGGAGACGTTGAAATCTCAGCTGGCGAGATCTCCCTTCTCCCCTCCGCCAGGATATTGGGGGATTTCAACTACCAGAGCAAGCGGGAAGCGCAGATCGAAGAGGGCGCATATATAGCAGGTCAAACTGATTGGATAAAAATTAAGCCCGAGGGAAAAAGGAAGAAACTGATCACCGGCACAACCATACTGGTAATTCAAATACTCCTTCTTTTTGCCACTCTGGTTACCGGCTTGATCATGCTTCTGGTATCAAAGGATTTTGTAAGGGGAGCCAAGAATGCGGTCACCCAATCCTTTCTTAAATCCCTGGGTCTGGGCTTCATCTGCATGATCTGCATTCCCATAGCAATAATTATTTTATTCTTTACGGTTATCGGAATTCCCATAAGCATAGTCGCATTGTTTGTCTTTTTGATTCTGTTCTATGTGTCCAAGATTTTCGTCGGGACTGCTTTGGGGGAAAGGATATTAACCGGTTTTAAAAAGGGTAAAGAAGCGCCCTTGGGCTGGTCTCTGATAGTTGGCGTCATCATACTGTCGGTTTTGACCTGGATACCAGTCTTTGGCTGGTTGATTTATTTTGTGGTAGTATTCATTGGCTTCGGAGCAGGTCTTTTAGCCCGAAAGCACTTCTTAGCCCAATGATCTCTTGAGTGTCAACCTTTAGGTTGAACTCTTTGGAGTGTAACAACTTGTTGTTACAATAAAAACTTAACGATTGTTCTTTGTACTTTTTCATCAATTTGGATTTCAAATGGGCGAAAATGATTTCATTGCACTGAATTGTTATCTTTCCATCCATACTTTCAAGAGGTTTACAATCGGTACAACTTTACTTTCATTAAGATACAACACTTGTCTATTTATCAATTTTGCATCTTCATTATTACGTGAAAAACTCAGTATGGTATTAATCCGACTTGACTTTCTCCTATTTAAATGTCTTAACATTTCATTGAAATAATAATCTTTAAGAGTAGCTAATTTAAAATCTTTGTGGAGGGAAAAATCTACAATTATTACATTATTGCTTTCTTCTTTAAAATGATCTTTCTCTTCTAGTATTCTTCTTGCAACTCTCGCAGGATCAACACCCCTTCCGCTTTCAGAATATATGAAGTTAACATAAGTTCCATCAATTTTCGGATCTTGCCCGTTTATTTTTACTTCAATATTTGGATATTCTCCTGATAGGTTATTCAAAATATAAGGATGTTTTTTTGTCATATCTATCTTTTCTAATCTGTTTTTTAGATTTTTTACAATCTTGTCAGCGATACGTTTTGAAAATTTTGTAGGCGTGAAAGTAAGTGTGCCTTGCTCTGTCCATTGTTCATCAAAAAGACTGAGTCCTTTTACTTGCATTATCAGGTCGGTTCTTAAAAATTCAAGTTTTTCAAAAAAATAATGGATATTATCCTCAAATTTATGCACATTATCAGGAGAATAAACAAAGGTTACTTCGATATAAATTTTCTCGTTTCGTGTATCCGTAATTAGTAAATCAACTTTCTTGTTGCCCATTTCTGGTTCAATGTGTTCTATTTTAAATTGCTTAGGATGTAGCAAGAAAAAATCTATGACATCTAGCTCAGACAGCTTTCCAAAAAAGTCATTTTCTTTTTTAACTGAAAAAAGAGATTTTACGAAATCCTTAAATCCTATGATGTTTTCTTTTTCTAAAATATTTAATTGATTATTTAAAATAGAGCATTCTCTTCGGAACACTTTATCAAAGTCATTAAGCCATTTCCATAAAACAGGACTTGAAAATCGAGATATTTTGTTTTTCTTCTTGAATAGATTTTCAGGAAAGTGATTTTTTAGAGTTGGAAAACTTGATAGATTCTTTAATACTTTATCTTTATCTAAATAATAATTGGTCTTTATTTTCACAAACTACTCTACTTCCCGCAGCACTTCTTATACTTCTTCCCCGATCCGCAGGGACAGGGATCGTTCCTCCCGATTTTTTTCCCAATTTTAACCGGCGTTCTTTTTCCTCTCCTGGCCGCTTCCGAGGGCTGATGCTCCATCACCTGCATCCCCATTCCGGTGGTCTCCTGATGAACCGCCTTAGCTTTTGGTGGAGCACCCCTCCTTTTCGCCACCTCCCTTTCAGGAATCTGAAGCTTGAATATCAGAGACAAAATCTCCTCATCTATTTTGTCCAGAAACTCTGAGAACAAAAAGAAAGATTCCTTTTTATACTCGATCAAAGGGTCCCTCTGTCCGTAAGCTCTCAAACCGATCCCCTCCTTGAGCTGATCCATCTCGTAGAGATGCTCTTTCCATTTCTGGTCGATCACCTGAAGCATGGCGAACCGCTCCAGTTTTCTCATCAGCTCAGAGCCGACAGCATTCTCCTTGTACTGGTAGAGTTCAACAATCCCCTTGATCAGCTTCTCTTTAAGCTCCTCATACTTAAGCTTGGTAATATCCTCTTTTTTAAATTTGATTTCCAAAAGAAAACTCTGCCTTATATCCTCACACAAACCATCCAGGTTCCAGTTCTCTGGATAAGTTTTGGGATCAATGAACTGATCCAGTTTCTTCGATACCACCTCTTCAATCAATCCCAAAATCTCGTCTTTGAGATTCTCACCCTCCAGTGCAGCTAATCTCCTGTTGTAAATGGTCTCCCTCTGCTTGTTCATCACATCGTCATATTCCAGAAGGTGTTTTCTTATAGCGAAATTCTGCATCTCCACCCTTTTCTGGGATCTCTGGATAGCTTTGGTCACCATGGAATGCTGGATCACCTCCCCCTCCCCCACACCTAATTTGTCCATAACTCCGGCAATGCGATCAGAGCCGAAAAGCCTCATCAGATCGTCCTCCAAGGCAAGGAAAAATCTTGAGGATCCCGGATCTCCCTGCCTTCCTGATCTACCTCTGAGCTGGCGGTCGATCCTTCTGGCCTCGTGGCGCTCAGTCCCGACTATGTGAAGACCGCAGGGCACATCCTCATAGCAGTTCAGCTCCTCTATGTGGGGGCAGTCATTATCCGTTCCAGGGGGCTTTACCAATCTGCAATTCCGGCTTTTAACCACCTGGGGATCCAACTTTATATCGGTTCCCCTGCCAGCCATATTGGTAGCTATGGTAACCGCCTTGGACCTTCCCGCACCAGCCACAATCTCCGCTTCCTGCTGGTGATATTTGGCATTCAAAACCGAATGTCTTATCCCGTGACGCTTAAGCATCCTCGAAAGGGTCTCCGAAACGTCAACTGAAACGGTTCCCACCAGAACCGGATGACCCTGCTGATAATATCTGATAATCTCTTCGATTATGGCGTTGTATTTCTCCCTTTTGGTTCTGAAGATAACGTCATCGAAATCAATTCTCCTGACCGGCTCGTTGGTGGGAATCACCACCACGTCAAGTTTGTAGATTTCCCAGAACTCCCCAGCCTCGGTCTCCGCAGTTCCGGTCATTCCCGCAAGTTTATCGTACATCCTGAAAAAGTTCTGCAAAGTAATGGTTGCCAGAGTTTGAGTTTCTCCCTCAACCTTAACCCCTTCCTTAGCCTCTATAGCCTGGTGCAGTCCATCCGAATACCTTCTTCCCGGCATCAACCTTCCGGTGAACTCGTCCACGATCATAACCTTTCCCTCCTGGATAACGTACTCCACGTCCTTTTCGAAAAGGGAATATGCCTTTAAAAGCTGGGAAACTGAGTGCACCTTCTCGCTTCTTTCAGCGTGAAGCTGGTAGAGCTCTTCCTTTTTCTCCCTTTTCTCCTTTTCAGACAAGCTCTCATCCGAATCTATCTCATGTATCCCCTCAGTTATATCCGGAAGAACGAAAAGCTTCTGCTCCTCCGGGGAAAGCAAAGATCTCCCCATCTCGCTTAGATTTGTGGTGTTTTCTCTCTCATCTATTGAGTAGTATAAAAGCTCGTCGATCTCGTGAAGTCTTTTATCCCTCATAAAATCGGCTTCTACCCTGAAGATCAGCTTTTTGACCCCGGGCTCTTTTAAAAGCTTTAAAAGCTTTCTGTTTTTGGGAGCACCCCGCTGGGCAGTTAAAAGCTTCAAACCGGTTTCATATTCATCCCCGGCTTTCAGAAGTCTTTCTCCCTCTGCGATTATCTTGTTGACCAGAGCGTTTTGTCTTTTCACCAGCTGATCGACCAAAGGTCTCATCTCCGCATAGGGCTGAGATTTCATCTCCACCGGACCGGAGATGATCAAAGGGGTTCTGGCTTCATCGATCAGAACCGAATCCACCTCGTCAACTATAGCGTAATTGAACCTCCTCTGAACCCTATCCTCAATCCTTACTGCCATATTATCCCTTAAGTAGTCGAATCCGAACTCGTTGTTAGTCCCGTAGGTTATATCGCAGTTGTATTCTGCTCTTCTTTGTTCGGAGTTCATCTCATTTTGAATGCATCCCACAGTAAGCCCCAAAAATTTATAGATCTCTCCCATCCACTGGGCATCCCTTCTGGCTAAGTAATCGTTAACCGTAACCAGATGAGCCCCTCTACCACTCAAAGCGTTAAGATACAAAGGCATCGTTGCAACCAGAGTTTTCCCCTCTCCGGTTGCCATCTCAGCTATCTTACCCTGGTGCAAAACCACCCCCCCGATAAGCTGAACATCGTAGGGTATCATTTCCCACTGGATCTCGATACCGCATATCTCCCATTTCTTACCGCAAAGCCTTCTGCAGACCTCTTTTACCACAGCAAAAGCCTCGGGCAGAATCTCATCCAGCACTTCCTTTTCAAGCTCCTTGATCTTAACCTCCACCTCTGAGATCTCATCCTCCAGCGATTTTTTCTCTTCCAATGAAAGTTCCCCTTCCGGAGTATTGGATAAAGTCCCCTTTAATTCCCCTAATTGTCCTTCGATCTCTTGAGTTTTCTCTTTGATCCTCTTTTTGAATTCATCTGTTTTGGATTTCAATTCCTCATCGGAAAGATCGGAAAGGCTCTCATAGATCCGGTTAATCTCTTCCACTATGGGAATTATCTTTTTAATATCCCGCTCGTGCTTGGTGCCAAACATCCTGGTTAAAATATTCGCCAATCTAACACCACCTCAAATTATTTTTACATTCACTTTAATATACGATGACAATGACTTTTTATATTATTAAAATGGAATCATCAGAATAAGGCAAAATATTTGTAGATATTTTAGGGAGAATATAATCTTTGTTGTGTACCTGTAAAAAAGTTTTTCCTCAAATCTCTTTTCTCAAATCTTCTGTCTTTAAAACTCCATCCTACCCTCAATCGCATTAGCCAGGGTATTCACGTCCGCATATTCCAATGCTCCGCCAGAGGGTATCCCCCTGGCAATGCGGGTGACTTTTATGCCTAAAGGTTTTATTAACTTCGACAGATAAATTGCAGTTGCCTCACCTTCTGCTGAAGGATTGGTGGCTAATATCACCTCTTTTACCCCATCCTGTTTTAACCGGTTCAGAAGCTCTTTTATCTTTAAATCCTCGGGACCTATGTTATCCAGAGGGGACAATACCCCGCCAAGAACGTGATAGAGCCCCTTATACTGACCGGTTTTCTCTATTGCCACCATATCCTTGGATTCCTCTACTACACAGATCAAAGATCTTTCCCTTTTTTTATCGGAACATATTCGGCAGGGGTCCTTCTCAGTAATGTTAAAACATACTGAACAATATCTTATCTTCTCCTTAACATCTATTATCGCCTGGGCCAAAATTTTAGCCTCATCCTTTTTAATTCTCAAGACGTAAAAAGCCATCCGCTGTGCGGTTTTTTTGCCAATCCCCGGAAGCTTGGAGAACTCCTCGATTAATCTATCTATTGAATCAGCCATTGGTATTGAATAAATTAAAATTACTAAGTACAGTTTAGATTCTGCCAGATGATGTTTAGCTCAGATTTTTTGAAAGGCTAAAAAGGAAATCCCGGTATCTTCAATCCTCCGGTAAGTCTGGACATATCCTCCATCTGAAGCTGCTGAGCTTTTTCCCTGGCCTGGTTAACCGCAGCAACGATCAAATCCTCAAGCATTTCCACGTCGTCGGGATTAACCACCTCGGGATCGATCTTTATCTCCAGTATCTCCTGCTTGCCATTGGCAACCACCGTGATCATTCCTCCACCAGCAGTTCCCTCTACCCTTTTCTCCTCAAGCTCCTTTTGGATCTCCTCGATTTTCTTCTGAACCTTTTGCATCTGTTTCATTAGATCTCCGAATCCTTTAGGCATACCTTCCTCCTAAAATTGTTTATTCCTCGGTTATCTCTCCCTCGAAATTCTCCAGAAGGCTTTGTATCAGAGGATCATTTTGAACTAATTTGTCCTTGTTCAAATTGGTTTTCATCCCCTGATTACCGGGAGAAGCATCTTTAGTCGTATTCAGGGCAAATCTGATCGGAATGGCTTCTCCGTACACTTTCTCCAAAGCCTCCTGCACCAGCTTGAAATTATCTCTTTTCTCCAGCTGCTGTTTGTGAAACTGCCTCCCGTTGTAGAACTCAAGGTTGATAAAGCCATCCTCATAGGAGACCAATTTCCCCTCGATCAAACAGGGCCATAAAGAGACCTTGGATCTCTTTACACATCCTAATACTTTTTCCCAGCCAGATTTTATCTCATCCCAATTCAAACTCGAAGTCTGTTCCTTGCCTGATTCTCTGACTGATTCTCTGGAAACTTTTTTCTCAGTAAAAAGATTTTCATCGGATTTCTCTTTATTTTTAATTTCAGTTTTATTTCCAGATTTCTCTTTTAATCCACCTGATAAGAAGTGATCCAATTTACCAATTACCTCTTCCAGCAAGACGCTCTTCTCCATCTTGATCATCTTCATCAAAGCTATCTCCAGATGAACCCTGGGTTCTGAGGTTCTTTTCAATATGTAAGCCAAATCAGCAACTGTACTTATCATCCTCAGAATATCCGTATCCGAGAACTTCTCCGCTTCCTTTTTGTATCGGTCTATATATTCCTTGGAAAGGTCAAAAAGACTTTGTTCTACCTGAGCTTCCAGAGGGCTTTTCTGGGCTTTGGCTATCAGGAGGTTTCTCAAATGCTCCAACATCCCGGATACGAAATCCTGAATGTCAATCCCGGAGTCGATTAACTGTGACAGGAGCTTTAACCCTTCTGAAGCTTCTTTTTTCGCAATTATATCGGTAAGCTCAAACAGTACTTCCTGATCTACCAAACCCAGGATCCTCTCCACAACCTCCTTTTCAATCTCCTCCCCTCCATAGGCAATCACCTGATCCAGAAGGGAGAGGGCATCCCTCACGCTTCCATCGGCTTTGCGGGCTAAAATAAAGACAGCATCATCTTTTATTTTTATCTTCTCCTTTTCAGCTATATTCTTTATGGTGGAAACCAGATCGGAAAAAGGAACCCTTCTGAAATCAAATCTCTGGCACCTGGATAGGATGGTGGGTGGAATGTCGTGCGGTTCAGTGGTGGCGAAGACAAAAACCACGTTTTTGGGAGGTTCCTCGATGGTCTTAAGAAGCGCATCGAAAGCCGAGGTGGAGAGCATCTGAACCTCATCTATAATGTAGATCTTATACCTTCCCCGAACCGGCGAGTATTTGACCCCCTCGATGATAAGCTCCCTTATGTCTTCCACCTTGCTTTTGGAGGCAGCATCCATCTCGAAAACGTCGATGCTTTTCCCCAGATTGATCTCTTTGCAGAAGTCGCAAACGTTGCAGGGAACCGGTATTATTCCTTTTTCACAGTTTAGAGCCTTGGCTAAGATTCGAGCGGTGGTGGTCTTTCCCGTTCCCCGGGGTCCTGCGAAAAGATAGGAATGAGCTATCCTTTTGGATTTTATAGCGTTGACCAGGGTAGTGGTTATGTGATCCTGCCCCACCATCTCTTCAAAAACCTGAGGCCTGTATTTCAAAGCCATCACCACATAACTCATCTTATCTTTACCTTTCTCAGTTATCCGTCAACTGTTTACCGTGAACCAAAATCAAGCTTGACTTGATTTTTCTCTCGTGCACCCACCCTCGATTCCTGCCTTGCGGAGGGCCTGAGGTAGCCAACTCCTGCCAGGCTGACCCGCATCACACCCAATAACCGCTTACCGCTGCTACCTTCCGGTCCTGACGGGATTGGGCAGCATTGAAGTTGCGCAGGACCTGACCATCAACATCGCTTGCCAAAGACCAAATCCGAAAAACCCGAAACCTCGGGCAGGCATTCGACCCCGGTATAGCGGATTCCGGGCTACAGGGCACCGCTAGCTCCCCGTCTAGCACGAGAGATGAAAATTGCATCACAATTTTAGTTCATAGTTATCTGTTCACAGAAAACAGTTACTTGTTACATCGATTTCATCAAAGCACTAATCGATTTTGCCAAAGTGTTACAGCCATTATAAATCCTTTTATAGTCCTCCTCAGAAATATATTTAATGTCTAAGGCTATGTTCAAAATGGGTACGCATTCATAAACCGATCCCCTTGCTCTTCTAAGAAAATTTTTAAATTCCTTTTTGCTCAATCCGCTTCCTTCTGCTATGTTTAGGGCAACTGAAGATGCTGCTCTTCTTAATTGGGAGGTGATTCCAAATGTCTCCTCTCTGGGAAAATATTTAGTAAGCTTATAAATATCCTTGCTAAAACTCAAAGCGTCATTATAAATTCTTAAATCCTCAAAAGCAAACATATTACCGTTTTCCGTTTACTGTTTTCTGTTAACTAAAAAATTTGCGTCAAGCAAATTTATTGGAGCAGAGCGGGCTCGAACCGCCGACCTTCTCGTTGCGAACGAGATGCTCTCCCAACTGAGCTACTGCCCCGTTTGAGTCAATAGTATTTAGCTCATAGATTTTAGAAAAAACAATTAAAACTTCACTATAATTTGCAAATTCTTGTGAAATCATCTAAAATTCTCATTATTTTAATTAACAAAAAAAGATTTAAAGTCATTTAGCTTACGTTTTGAATAATAACTATTCCAAAATCAAAATCAAGGGATTTTTCTAAATTCCGAGCTTTTGTTTTATCCCCGATGATTCCAGGACGATTTTCCCCTCCTGACCCTCTTTGCCTTCCACCTCAGTTTTTACAGGTAAAAACTGTTCCACCACCCAAAGGTTGGTAAGAAGATGCCCGGTGATTTCGGATACGGTAAAAGTTGAATTTCCTTCTGCCAAAGACAGATAAGGTATCAACTGATCAGCTAAATGGGGATCAAGTGCAGCTTTGGTTTTCATGAATTTAAGAAATTCAAAACAAGCCTCCTCTGCGACTTTTTCTGCCCTTTTCCCGATCTCGCCCAGGGAGGAAAAACCAGCAAATGAATTCTCAAATTCAGCAAAAAGGAAAAAGAAAGTGCCCTTGCCCAAAGAGGGTGCATCTTTAATATCGATTTGTGGAAAAATCTTTTTTTCTTTTAATATTTTCATAGCCTGATTTTTTTGTCTTTGGGCGATCTCCAGGGGTAAATTGGATACTGCTGAGATCCCCTTTAGATTTTTCAATTTCCCCCTTTCTGTTAGATTCAAAGGTGACAAGTTTTCCGTTGGAGAAACCTCACATAAAACTTCTCCTTTTCCTTTTGGATACCATCCCCATTTCTTTATATCCCCTTTGAAATAACAGCCGATTTTCCCCACCATCGGAAAAAAGACATCCCTCAAATAATCAAAAGGTGGACTCCAGAGAACATGGGTGCCGCCAAAAACAACCACCTTTGATCTTCTTTGAGCCAAGACCAGAGCAGGAAGAACAGCTTGCAGAACCAGAGAGACAGAGCCTGCGCTCCCCTTTATCCTTGCCACATCGAATGATAAATCCCCTCCCTCTAAATTTTTTGGAGAGAACTTCAAACTCAAAGATCTAAGATTCGCGCCCTCAAGCAATGCATTGGTTATCTCTCTGCAAGCCTCCACGCAGGTCAAGTGTTGGGGCTGAAGCCCGGGGATTTTTCTTCCCTTTCTGATATTATAAATTTGAACTTCCTCTCTCAATAGGGAGGACAAAGCAAGGGTGGTGCGAAGGATCTGCCCCCCGCCCTCACCGTAACTTCCGTCGATTCTTACAGTCATCTCAGGATTTAAGTTTTTTAGCAATCTCAGCCACCCTTTTACCCAACGCAAAAGCCAATTCAAGATCATCCTCGGTAGGTAACTGGTCCGACATCATTCCTGAAACCGAACTGGCTCCATAGGGAGAACCGCCTCCTTTGGTAGTCAAAAGCCTCTGTTCAGAATAGGGAATTCCCACAACCAGCATACCATGGTGAATTGCGGTTAACATCATAGAGACCAAGGTGGTCTCCTGTCCCCCGTGTACGGTGGAGGTGCTGCAGAAAAAGCCTGCTGGCTTTCCGATCAAAGCTCCTTTCTGCCAGAGCTCACCGGTTTGATCCAAAAACTGTCTGAGCTGGGCACACATATTACCGAATCTGGTGGGAGATCCAAAGATCACCCCATCAGCATCACCCAGATCATCTAAAGTGGCAACTGGTATATCCTCTTGTTGTTCCTTCGCCTTTTTGGCACCGGGGCTCTTTTCGATGATATCCTCAGCAACCAATTCAGGAACCGTCTTCAAACTTACCTCAGATCCTTCTACCTTTTTAGCACCCTCAGCCACAGCCTGAGCTAACTTGAAGACATTACCGTACATGCTGTAATAAAGAACTAATATCTTCAATTTGACCTCCCTTTTGTCTTTCAGGTTACGAATTCATTTTATCTCTGAGTCATTTTTCTTATTTGATCTTTCTATAATTTCGATCACCTCCTCATCCTCCATATCCTCGAAGTTCTCATAGAAACTCGCCACCGCGAAATAAAAGGAATGGCTGGTATGCAAAACAACAAATTCGTCAACCTCCTTCCCGATCAGCTCCGCTGCAGAATCCGATGCCACTGGAATGGCTGCGACTATTCTCTCCGGATTTTTGTTTATACAGAACTTAACTGCAGCAAGCATGGTATAGCCAGAAGCTAAACCATCGTCAATCAAAATAACCGATCTGTTTTTCAAATCGGGAAATGGTCTTTTCCCCCGATAGACAACGTCTCTCCTTAAAACCTCCTGATATACCTCCTCGATTTCCTTCTCCATCTGTTCTTTTGTAATTTTAACATATTCAAGAAGTTCCTGGTTTAAAATAACGGTTTTATCCAGGGTAACCGCCCCGAATCCTGCTTCCGGATCCTGGGGAATGGGTATTTTCCTCAGAACGATAACTTCGAGTTCACAGCCCAACTCACCCGCCACAACTACTCCAACCGGGACCCCTCCTCTGGGAATACCCAATACAATCGGATCTTTGAATTTGTGATTTTCTCTCTTCAAAAGCTCAGCCAGTTTCCTTCCGGCATCAAATCTGTCCTCAAAAAGTATTTTCCCCATTTCCCCTGATTATCTAAAGGTAAGCGAAGGTTTTACTGTTTAAATCGAAAAATCCTTTATTCTGGTAAACCTCAAACCTCTATTTTGACCTTCCCAGATCGATCTTTATTCGCAGAAGGTCCATGATATCCTTGCGGGTTAAAATCCCCACAAGTCTCCCCTCCTCAACTACCGGGAGCCTTCCCAGGTCGCTCTGGATGATCTTTTTTAAAGCATCGACCGCATCACTATCAGGATCCAAAACAAACTCCCCTGGAACTTCTTTTACTGCACTCCCCACCCTTTTTTCTCTCCAGCTCTCTTTTGGAATCTGCCTGATCGAGTTCAAGGTCACGATTCCTAAAAACCTATCTTTTTGACAAACCGGAAAACTGCTGAACCGGTGTTTGAAAAAGAACTGATCCACCATATCGGAAATTGAAACATCAGGATTTACGCAGACCACATTTGGGGTCATAAGTTCTTTGACCTTAATTCCCGAAAGAACATCCATTATCAAAACCTTCTGGTAGCTGGATTGAGCTGCCTGCCTTAAAAAAAGGCCTATAAATATCATCCATACTCCGCCGATTATGTATCCGCTTATAGCCTCAAAAGCTCCTAAAAGAATCAGAAAAAGCCCCAATCCCTTTCCTGTGGTCGAAGCGATCGAAGTGGCTTTAGCCATATTTTTTGTTCTGTTCCAAAAGTAGGCTCTCAGTATCCTCCCCCCATCCAGGGGGAAACCGGGCAGAAGATTAAAAGCAAAAAGCATAAAATTAATCAATGCCAGATACTCGAACACGGCACTTATGACCTCGACTCCTGAAGTTCTCAGGACGAAATACCATAAAATGCCAAAAACAAAAGCCAAAAAGAGGCTGGACAAGGGACCGACAACTGCCATCCTGAACTCATCCTTTGCGGATTTAGGCTCCTCCTCAATCTGGGATACCCCTCCGAACAAGAACAGAACTATTTTATCCACCTTGAGCTTCTCTTTTTTTGCCACCAGGGAATGGGATAGCTCGTGAAAAAGAACCGATGCAAAAAGCAAAAAGGCAGATATTATGCTCATCATCAAATAAATGGAAAAATCAAGACCCTTGACCTTCGTCGGGAAATATCCCATTGCTAAAGTGTAAGCGATCAGAATGAATATGAAAATCCAGGTGTAATGAACTGAGATCTCAATACCCGCAATGGTGAAAAGCTTCAAACTTCTTTTCATAGCAAATCAATTCTTGTTTAAATTTCCTGACATTCTCAATTTCTCTAATAATAACCATATGCAGATACAAAATCAAACTTTTTTTACCACCAAATAAAAAAAGGGTGCCCCAAGGTTAAGGCACCCTTCTTTTTTTATTGGTTTCACTCTTACCTGATTATCTCGAATTGCACTCTTCTGTTCTGTCTTCTTCCTTCCTTGGTCTTGTTGGTAGCGATGGGTCTCCTGGAGCCGTAACCCTTAGACACTAACCTCTTGGAATCAACACCTTTTTTCACCAGATATTTCTTAACCGCATCTGCTCTCCTCTGAGACAGGGGATCGTTGATCGCATCGTTTCCGGTGCTATCTGCATGACCAGCAATCTCCAGTCTCATATCCATGTAAGCAGCAAGGATATCATAGACCTCATCTAATTTTATCATATCCTCTTTATCCAGAGTAGCCAAATTCAGAGGGAAAGTAACATGGATTTTGATCTCCTCAACAACTCCGCATCCGGAGGCATCCACCGGTACCCCTTTGGGGGTGTTGGGACACTTGTCCAGCCCATCGCAAACTCCGTCTCCATCCGAATCGATGGGACAGCCTCTTTGGTCCACCTGGCATCCTTTGGGAGTGTTGGGACATCTATCCTCATCGTCGTAGACTCCGTCACCGTCGGTATCCGGACAACCTTTGGAGTTCACCTTCATTCCCCGCGGGGTCTTGGGACACTTGTCCAGGCCATCACAAACACCGTCTCCGTCAGAGTCGGTCTTACATCCATTCATATCAACTTCACATCCTCGGGGAGTGTTGGGACACTGATCCAGCCCATCACATACTCCATCCCCATCCGAATCGAGTGGGCAGCCACGTTCATCCACCAAACATCCCAGAGGAGTATTGGGACAGTCATCATCCTTATCAACCACGCCGTCTTTGTCCGAATCCTTGGAAACCGGGTAATAAAGGGTCAATCCAGCATAACCCTCAAGCAATCCGTCGGGCAGACCCAAGGTATCCCTTAAATCCTTTTCGTTTGTCATCTGGCTGAAATATTCTGTCAGGTAATGGAACCTTCCACCGAAATCCAGAGAGAAGTACTCACTGATCACGTATTCGAACCCCGCACCGAACATAATTGTCATCTGCTGATCACTCAGTCTGAAAGGGTTACCATTGAGATCCTGGATAAAAACATTTTTGTTGTGCTCGTCCTGAACGTACCAGGAGTAAATCCCGGTTCCTAAGTCAAGGTATGGGTTGAACTTATTCTCCGGCATGAGATAGATCCACATGCCCAACTCAGCCAAAAAATTATGCTGCTCATCTGCTGATTCAGCTCCGTTCCACCACTTCTCATCAGTATTCCTGGGAACCGCGCCATAAGTTCCGATCAGTCCCACCATGATGTTCTTGTGCAGTCCGAACTTCACCTCCGCATTGCCAAAAGGACCCATCTCCCAAACGTCTGTGTCCGCCATCATATGCTTGCCGAATCCACCCTTAACTCCAAATCCCACCTTATTATGCATCCCGTCCGGCAGAGCAATCTGGGTGGAAAATAGAATCAAGGATACTACTATTGCACTAACCCACAACTTCCGCATAGATGCACCTCCTTTAAAGGTTTAAATTTCTAATTTTTTTCTTTCCACCAAAAAACCCAGCCATCTCCTGCTTAAAAAAAATCTAAAAACGCCAAATCCTTAAAAACGTTTGGGCTAATATATAACATTAAAAAAACTTGTCAATAAAAAATTTCAATTTTGGTAATTTTTTAGATTCCTTTATTTTTTATGCTTTTAACAACTTTTTTAACGTTCTCGCTTACCAGATAGATTGAGGTAAAGCATCCTTACTTTATTTATCCTCTCCTAATTGGAGGCTTTGTTATCTATTATCGTATCTGTTTTTTAGCCCTTTAGTTGTTTTGGGAATTTTAGCTTGCCAAATTCGGCTTTAGAGACTAAATTAAGAAAAACTTTTTATTGCAAAGGATAAAAAACCCGGTCTGAAAATGGTTAATTTGTCCCAACTTCCAAAAGTAACCATAAAATTTGCTCAAACCCTGGATGGCAAGATCGCAACTATAAAAAACGAATCCAGATGGATCTCCGGTAAAAAATCCCTTGTCTTTGCTCACAAATTGAGAAGTCAAAATCAAGCCATTTTGGTTGGAATAGGCACCATAAGAAAAGACGATCCTCATCTTACGATAAGAATGGTAAAGGGGGAAAATCCCCAAAAAATAATTCTGGATTCGAAGCTATCCATTGGGCTGAACTTTAAGGTATTAAAAAAATACCCGCAAAAAACAATTATCGCAACAACCAATCAGGCTCCCTTAAAAAAGATAAAGAAATTGGAGAAATTGGGAGCAAAAGTTCTGGTGGTTAAAAGAGCTAAAAGGGGAGTTGATCTTTATGATCTTTTGAAAAAATTGAAAAAACAGAAAATTAACTCAATTTTGGTAGAAGGGGGAGCTGAGGTGATTACATCATTCTTAAAAAAGATGCTTTTTAACAGAATTATAATCGTTATTGCTCCAAAAGTCTTTGGAAAAGGGAAAAATAATATAGATCAAAGAGAAATAAAAAGAGCTTTTAAGCCTTTTTTGTTTTCATCCAGAAGGATATATAAGTTAGAAAATGATGTTATTTTCGATGGGATTTTAGATAAATCAAAAAAAACAAACTGTTAAAATCTCCCCAGCTTTAAAACCTTTAACATCTGTGAATGTATTTTCCCATTTGTAGCCAAAATCTCCTTTTTGTATATGGAGAATTTACTCCCTCTAAAATCGGTTACACATCCCCCAGCTTCGACAACCAAAAGAGATGCTGCTGCTGTATCCCAGGGCGAAAGTTTTAGCTCCCAGAAACCATCGAACCTCCCCACAGCTAAATAACACAAATCCAAAGCAGCAGAGCCAGCCCTTCTTATGGCTTGAGCTTTTTGGGCAAAATTGGTAAAGTGGTCCAGATTATTTATCTCGCTTTCCCTTATATCGTAAGGGAACCCGGTGGCAATCAGGCTCTGGGAGAGCTTTTTTGTTTTTGAGACCCGAATTTTTTTGCGGTTTAAAAATGCACCTTTACCCTCCTCTGCTGTGAAGAGTTCATCCAAAAGAGGATTATAAACCACCCCCAAGATCACCTCACCCTTTTTCTCCAATGCCACCGAAACGCAAAAGGATGGAAAATCGTGAGCATAGTTGGTGGTTCCATCCAGGGGATCTATAATCCATTTGTATTCGGAATCTTTTTTTTCAAGTTCCGATTCCTCGGTCAATATATCGAAATCAGGGAATTTCCTTTTCAATATCTTTAAAATTGCTTTCTCCGAGCGTAAATCGATCTCAGTAACCAGATTCACCCTCCCCTTATAACTGACCTTTTTTGCTTTGCCCCTGTTTTTAAGAAGAATCTCCCCACCCCTCAAAGCTGCGTGAATTGCTGTATCTTTTATTTGTTTTTCCAGTTTCATATTCCTTTGAATATAGATTTTTTGTTTGTTTAAATCAACAAAATATTCTATTTTACAAAAAACCTTTTAGGGTATGAAATTTTTCTGCGACGATAATCTGGGCAGATTAGCCAAATGGCTAAGAACCCTGGGATTTGATACACTGTTCTTTGATGAAATCTCTGATAAGGAGCTTGTGTCAAAAGCTTTAAAAGAGGACAGGATTATACTAACTCGGGATACAAAATTAGTGGAGCTTAAGGTTGTCTCAAAATATCTTTTAATTCAATCGGACATACCTCTAAAGCAGTTAAAGCAGGTAAAAGAAAAATTTAACTTAGAGACCTCAGAGGAGAAACTTTTCACCAGATGCCCTGTTTGTAATACCCCGCTGGTAAAAATTGAAAAGGAAAAGGTCAAAGACAAAGTCCCCACCTATGTTTATAAAACACAGTTGAATTTTGTTTTTTGTAAAAGATGCAACAAGATATTCTGGTCAGCAACTCATGTGGAGAGGATGAAACATAGGTTGAAAGAAAACAGCATATTAGACTAATCTATTTAACCACATCCCCGTCTACTAAAAGATATCCGGAAAAAGGATCGAAGCTTTCCAGCCTTCCTGAATATGAGAGTAAATCACCAACTTTGATCTTTTCGATTTTTTCTTTATTGGAATCTGCCAAAACCAGCTTGACGTCATATTCTTTTGTACCTGGCAAGTGTTTGAAATAGATAACCACATCTCCAGAAGCGTCCATCTTGACATTTTTAATCTCCCCCACCCAATTAACATACTTTCCTTTATAAGATTCGAAAATCCCCCGCACCTGGGATAAAGTGAGATTGTCATTCGAACCTATCAAGGTATTGAAATCCTCAAAAGAGAGATGTATGAACTTTTTTTTATCAGGATATTTCTCGGAGGGTAATCTGAATAAAATTAGAAAAAGAACAAAAGCCAAGATTAAAAGAGGGAAAATAAAGCCCAGATTTCTCTTTTTGTAAGCTCTCTCCACAACCGCCCCCGTCTTTGTTAATCCGGAATCTTAGCTTTAAGCTTTTCTGCTAAGCCAGAACCTATGCTTTTCAGATATTGATAGTGAACTTTTGCCTTTACCATCTCCCCCTGTTCCACCCTTATCAAACCCAGATTATAATGAGCTTTGATGTGATAAGGCTGGTATCTCAGGACTGTTTCAAACTGAGTGGATGCATCCTCATAATTCCCCTGCTTGAAGTAGGTGGCTCCCAGATTCACATGCGCTTCCAGATGGGTGGAGTCGATCTCAATCGCCTTTTTATACTCCGTTATCGCCTGGTCATATTTCCCTTCAGCGTAAAACGAATTACCCATTTTAAAGTGATCCTCCGGGCTTTGCTTGGCGCAAAAAAGAAAGGCAACCAAAAAGATCAGAAAAGAAAAAAATAAGTTTTTAATCATAAAACCTCGCTTGTTTAATATACTGTGTAACACAAGGCACGATGGAATGAAATTAATTCTTTAAGTAATAATCATCTCCGTTTTTATCTCATATTGAATTTCTTAAGCCTCTCCTTCGCATCCTCCACCTCAGGTATCCCCGGATCAGCATTCTCCCAGATTTCGAGAAACTCCTCATATTTCTCAATCGCCTTCTTGTTCCAGCCCGATTTTTCATAAGCCAATCCCAACAGATAATAAGCTTTCACTGCCCGAATCGCATTAAGTGCCCGGTTAAGATCATATCTTGAAAGTACCTTCTCAAACTCGGCTACTGCCTCGCCTAGTCTGCCTGAATTGAGATAAGCTTCAGCGAGGGTGAAGTGAGCCCAGAATTCTGGGGTGGCTTGGCCCAATTTCTCAAACTCACTCAGCGAAACTTCCAGGTTACCCTTTGACCACTCAATAAATCCAAGGGCATAATAGTTCAAATACATCAAGCTCTTGTCCTTTTCTTCAATGTCTTTCTTCAAAGCCTCAGCCGCCACTTCAGCCTTGGCCATTTCATTATTCTCTGCCAGAAGCCGAACATA
>LJUW01000084.1 GCA_001304315.1 candidate division Zixibacteria bacterium SM23_73_2
ACCAGGTGCTATTTGGTTTTCACATACGGGCTTGCCCTCTACTGGAACAAAACAGAAATTCTTCACTGCCTATTTCAATGGAGATTATACAATTACTCCCAATTGGGATACAACTAAAAGTATTGTGCTCGATTCAGCAAAAGCTCGTCCCGGTTGGGCGCGATTAGAATTTGTAGATACTACAGTCTCTAATTCTTTTGTCCCTATTTTCCATCATGGAGTTATTGGAGATACTGTAGTCATAAACGGAACGGCTTACAGATCAGACGGAATAACCCCGGATACTGGTATCTCTGTATACTGTCGTGGAAAAGATGTATATCGCGACACGTTCAATTTTCCTGGAAGGGTATTTGAAGATAAAACCGATGAATACGGAAATTTCAGTTTTACGGTAGGTAAAGGCAATTACTGGTGCGTATTTATGGACACTACCGGTGGGCTAGCGGATGATAACGCATATTGCTTTTATACCTTAATGAATGACACATCTGGAATTTATTTCATTGAGTATAAAACAGCATGGGTAAGAGCAGGAGACCCTAACGCTGATGGTGTAATTAATCTCTCCGATGTAATATATATTGCAAGATATTACTTACTCGGGGGCAATCCACCAATTCCCTTAGAATCAGGTGATGTGAATTGCGACAGCGTAATTGAACTTGATGATGCTATCTATTTAGCAATCTATCTCCTGAAATCCGGTCCTCCACCCTGCTATTATTTCCCATAGTATTTGCAACTTTGAAATAACCACAAAAATAAAAAACGGCGAGCTTTACACCCGCCATCAAATCTGCCTACTTAATACTGTTTACTGTATACTGCTTATTATATACTTCTTCTCTCTATCTCAAATCTCAACTCTCATCTCTTCCTATTCCACTCACAAAAAATACACTTCCCCCTCTCCGGAGCATAGTTGTAACATCTCTGGTAGTTGCCAAAAGGAATCCTGCCATCGAATCCGAAACAATCGTAATCGAAATCCTTGCAGGGAATCTCCCGAAAGTCATCTATTTTTCTTTCCTCTTTAGGAATCCTCTCAATCAGCTTCTCTATGATGTCCTGTTTCATCTTATTTACCTATAACCTACAACCTCTCACCTATTCTCTTTTAATCCCGTACTCCGATAGTTTATTCCTCAAAGTTCTTGTGGAAATACCTAAAATCCCCGCTGCCTTGGTTTTGTTACCGCCACAGGACTCCAGGGTTTTAAGTATCAAGGATTTCTCCATATCATCCAAGCTATTTCCCACATCGATTTTGTTTAATCCCTTTTCCAAGAAAACCCCTTTAGGAAAATCCTCCGGTAAAAGCACCTTCCCCTTGGAAGTAACCACCGCCCTCTCGATGAAGTTCTCCAGCTCCCTGACGTTTCCGGGCCAGAAATACTCCATAAACATCTGGAAAACCTCCTCCGATATCCCCTCTACAGAGCGGCTGTTATCGGTGTTGAACTTTTTCAGAAAATGCTCAGATAGAGGGATAATGTCCTCCCTTCTTTCCCTTAAAGGAGGAATATGAATGGGAATCACGTTCAATCTATAGAAAAGATCCTCTCTGAACTTGCCCTTCTCCACCAGCTCATTCAGATCCTGGTTTGAGGTGGAGATGATCCTCACGTCCACCTGAATTGACTTGTCCGAGCCGACCTTTTCGAACTCCTTTTCCTGCAGCACCCTTAAAAGCTTCGCCTGAAGGGAGGAAGGGATCTCCGAGATCTCATCCAGAAGAAGGGTCCCTCCAGCTGCCTGCTCGAATTTTCCCCGGGTTGTCCTGATCGCGCCGGTGAAAGCGCCCCTCTCGTGCCCGAAAAGCTCCGATTCTATAAGTCCCTCGGGCAAAGCAGCGCAGTTGATCGCAATGAAAGGCTGTTCTTTTCTGGGGCTGTTATAGTGAATGGCTTTGGCAATAAGCTCCTTGCCGGTTCCCGACTCGCCGGTGATTAAAACCGAGGATCGGCTGTCGGCAACTATCTCCACCTGCTCAAATATCTTCTTCATCTGGGGAGATTTCCCCACCACGTTCTTGAACCTGTATTTCCCTGCTATCTCCGATCTCAGAAGCCTGTTTTCCCACTCCAGCTTTTTGTAGGCTAATGCTTTTTTTATTTTCAGTGCGATATCATCAGCTGAAAAGGGTTTGGTGATGTAGTCGAAGGCTCCCAGTTTCATAGCCTCCACCGCATTATCTATGGTACCGTAAGCGGTCATCAGCATTATCTTCGCATCCGGTGAAAATCTCCCGGCAGCTTTCAGAAGCTCCATCCCGCTCATCTTGGGCATTCGGATATCGGAAAGAATTATATCGTACTCGGTTCCCCTTATCTTCTCCAAAGCTTCATCTCCGGATGAAGCCAGATCAACCTGATGGTTTTGTCGGGACAAGGACTCCTTTAAAAAATCCTTGATCAAACTGTCATCGTCAACCACTAAGATTTTTCCCTCTGGCACCATTGCTCCTTTTTAAAATAGACTCTTGGGGAAACTGATCTGTACCTCGGTACCCCTCCCCTCTGTTGACTTTATCTGGACCTCTCCCCGGTGGGCTTCCACGATCTTTTTAACCGTAGCCAGTCCCAAACCGGTTCCCCCCTCCTTGGTGGTAAAAAAAGGCATGTACAGCTTTTCTTTTGTTTTTTTATCCATTCCGACTCCCGGGTCAGTTATCTTCAGTATCACCTCACCCTCCTGGTTTTTCGAAAGGGAACTTAAAACGCTCACCTCAATCTCGCCGCCCCGGGGCATGGCCTGAACCGAGTTTCTCAAAAGGTTCAATACCACCTGTCGAAACTGCTCCGGATCGATCTTGCACACCAGGTCTTTTTTCTCGAAATTCCTTATGATCGAAACGTCCTCCCTTTTGGATAGATTATCCATCTGGAAGAAGTTCAAAGTGTCATCCAAGAATTTTTTGAAATCGACCTTGCAGGGGGATAGCTTCACCACCCGGGTATAGTCCAAAAGGTTGATCACCAGCCGATTCAAGATCTCCACCCCCTGGATTATCTTTTTGACCCACCTCTGACGGGGATCATCCGGGCCTAAATCCTTTTCTAAGATATCGGCGAATCCCGAGATTCCACCCAAAGGATTCCTTACCTCATGAGCAACTGTAGCAGCCATCTCACCTAAAGCAGCCAGGGTTTTAACCCGGGTGATCTCCTCCTCCAGTCTCTTTATGTGGGAAAGGTCAAAAAAGGTCTCCACCGCTCCAAGCAAGTTGCCATCCGCATCGGTCAAAAGCGAGGTGGAGAAACCCAGAGGTATCTTTTTCCTGGATTTGGTAAAAACCTCCTTCTCCTGGTTAAGGTGAACTCTTTTGGTGTTCAAGGTGTGAAGGGGAGTTTTTTCGATCTCCAAACCCTGTCCAAAAACCTCCAGATAATCCTTTCCTAAAACCTCTTTTGATCCGTAACCCAAAATCTCCTCTGCGGCCCGATTGAAAAGATTTATCTTACCATCTTTCTTTATTGCCAAGACTCCGGAATTGATGCTCTCCAGTATATTGTTCAGGTAATTGGAGAGCCTGTCTTTTTCGATCAGGCTCTGCCGGAGCTGGTTGTTGGTCTGCTCCAGCTTGAGGTTTAAATCCTCAAACTTTTTCTCTATCTCCTGGTAAGCACTCTGGAGCTTTTTGGTGATCTTGCTGAAATAGCTAAAGGAATCAGCAAAATCCGAGATTTTATCCAAAGACGTTTTCGAGGACTTCTTTGGTTCCATTATCTCCCCTCATAAAAGGAACTCTACTAAATATATACTTTTCTTTTTTTTTAGCAAATGAAATTTTAAAAGACTATTATCCAATTTACTTAAGCCTTCGATTTTGGAAAGTAAATCTTTTCAGGTCTTATAATGCAAATCATTTCTTATATTTTTCCTGGAAAAGAAACCCGACTTTTTTTTCGAGCTCCAGAAGCTTGTATGCTTTTTCCTCGATTTTATCAAGCTCTTTTTTGATGAGATGAAAATCCTTTTGATCCTCTTTGGATAGATTTTTATTCGAGAGTTTTTCAGTCAAAAACTGAATGTTTATTGCGACATTAGATTTCTTCTCCAGAACCGATTCGATTCCCTCCTCATCTTCCTGTTTTAACAAAGAAAGAAGTGTTTGGGATAAATCCAGGATTCGGTCGTATTCTTTTGAAAGCTTCAGGTACTCCGAAAGAAGGGATTCTGACATCAGTTTAAGTTAAGAATTGCTCTGGATTTTTCAAGCTCATCCTCTAAGCTTTTTATCCTCTGGCGTAGTTTACCTACCTCACCATTGCGCTGGTGCTCCTTTACAGCTTTGTCAATGCAGGATTTTAATTCAGCCAGCTTGAAAGGCTTGACCACGTAATCGAAAGCTCCGGATCTCAATGCATCTATGCAGGTTTCGATGGTGGGATAGCCGGTCATTATGACAGACAGTGTTGAAGGGGAAAGTCTTTTTATCTCCTTTAAGGTTTTAAGCCCGTCCATCCCCGGCATTTTCAAATCTATCAGGGCAACGTCAAAGGAATCTGATTCGATCTTACGGACAGCCCGCTCCCCGTTTTCCTCTATGCACACCTGATAACCCTCCTTGGAAAAAAACTCAACCATAAGCTCCCTGACGAAAAGCTCATCATCCACAACCAGGACTTTTTTCTGGGGCATGGGGCTCATTATTCGTCCATAAGATAAGCCAAAAGCTGTTCTCAGGCAAGATAATTTACAAGTTTAATATCGACAGAAAAAGGATGGGGTTTAATAAGTCAAAAAGCCTGCTTTAAAAAAAATCAGATTTTTATTGACAAAAAAAAATCACCAGCTATATATTGGCTTAGAATTAAAAAGCCTCTGTACTGCTTTGATTATATTCTGAAACCGAGGGCTTTCATTCTGGATTAATTGTGTTTGGATAAAATCAAAATAAAATGGTTTTAATTTAAAGGAGGTGATATTCTCGAACCTTTTTAAAGGAGGACTTTTAAACAGTTATTCTGAGGAGGGGAAAATGAATAAAAAGAGCCTTAAAAGTATACTGGGTTTGAGTTTATTTTTTATATTCTGTTTTCTTTTCTACAGCACAAAGGCACAGGCACTGCCTCCGGACGTCGACTCTCTTTTCAAAGAAGCCAACGCTGACTTCGACTCAGCCATGCTGATTCACGAGACACCTATAGAGCCCGGTAACTCCGAAATACAAAAAATCGAAAAAAAACTTTATTATTTGGGTCTGGGATTAAAGCATCAAAAAGAAGCAAAGGAGGGTGCCTTTAAGAGCCTGGAGGAGAAAATAGACACCCTTCTTTTAAAGGAACCCTACGAAGGCTTGCCCGAGGATGCACAGGCCTATTTTGACACCTCCAACATCTATTTCGATTCGCTTATATATGTCCACTCCCTGATAGGAAAATTGAATCCGGTGACCGATTCATTTTTTCAGGCAGCTAATGAGTGGTTTGACTTATCGATCAACATACATACCCCAGAACCATATCCGCCTGAGATCGAGACTCTGATGATCGAGCAAAAGCTTCATTATCTCAAATATGCCTTAAAAGACCAGAAACATGCCAAGATGCACGCGTTTGAGGAGATAGAGGCAAAACTGGACACCCTTTTGGGCTGGCCCTACGAGGGGCTTCCACCCTGGGTCTACGAGGCTTTCGATTCTGCCAACGCTTATTTCGATTCGGTTAACTGGATACACGATCAGCCTTGGCCCGAGATCGAGAAAATTCCCTGGAAGCTCCATTATTTCAAACACGCCCTTAAGTGGCAAAAGGAAGCGAAGCACATGATGTTTATGGAGCTGGAATACAAACTCGACGCTCTTAACAAGATCGATTTCCCGGGAACTTTGCCTGCTGATGTCGAGTCACTGTTCGCGTGCGCCAATGCTCACTTCGACACGGTGAATGTCTATTTCGAAGGCCAGGATCCTCCGGAGATGAAAATCGAGCTGATGCTCTATTACTTATCGAAAGGTTTGGTATGCCAGAAAGAGGCGATGTTCTGGATGTATTTGTACCTGAAGGAAAAGATATTCCTGTACTCAGGCTCAGCCTATCTTGAGCCCCCATTCGAATTGGTGGACGCATACATGCGAGCAGACAGCTTTTTTGCTCAGATAGAGTCGATTCACATCCAGCCGCCCTACCCACCTATTCAGAACTTAGAATGGAAGGTATTCTACCTTGCCAGCGGTTTAAAATGGGAAAAAGAATTCAAATGGCTCCTCTTCGAGGAGATTAAAACCGAGCTTTTCGAATTCGATAAAGTTGAATTGAAACTCCATCATCTGGGCAAGGCACTGGACTTCCAGAAACACGCTAAGGAGAGGATGTTCGAGGAGCTGGAGATAAAACTGGATATCCTTCTGGACCAGGAATATCCGGGCTTGCCCCCTGATGTCGAGGATTTCTTCGATTCTGCCAACGTTTATTTCGCCCTGGTGGAGACCACCCACCAGAGACCGGACACTTTGGAACTGGCAAAGATCGAGACCAAGCTCTATTATCTGCAGTACGGATTCGGCTGGCAGAAAGAGGCGATGAGAAGGATGTTCGAGGAGCTGGAATGGAAACTGGATGAGCTTCTGGGCTGGCCTCAGGGAGAGCTACCCCAGAACGTGGAAGTACTCTTTATGTGCGTGGACGATTACTTAGACACCGTGCGCCAGATGCATGAGGATACTCAGATGCCTGAGCTTATGAAGGTCGAGTCAAAACTCTATTATCTTGCTCATGCCTTAAAATGCGAAAAGGAAGCCAAGTGGAATATGTTCGATACTTTAGAATACAAGATCGACTCGCTTGGCACTGACATCGATGAAACCGGAGACATCGAGACTGCACCTGACAAATTCACTTTGCTGCAGAACTATCCCAATCCTTTCAACCCTGAGACCAGCATAGAATTCATCCTGAACCAGCCGGGCCGGGTTACTGTCGAGATATTCAATATATTGGGTCAGAAGATAAAAACTGTTGCTGACAAAAAATTCCGCTCCGGTTTACAGACTCTGTACTGGGATGGTAAGGATGAAAACGGTAAAGAGGTTTCTTCTGGAATTTATTTCTACCGGGTGAAAACGGATGATATGGTTAAGACCAGGAAGATGGTTCTGGTGAAATGATAAGGGCAACTTAAAAATTCGTACTCGTAAAAAAGCCAAAACGGGGCAGGGAAAATCCCTGCCCCGTTTTTTTTCTTGATGCATCGGTATTAGGGAATACAGATATCAAATATCTGCGGGAATTACTATTTCCAAAGAATCAAAATACTGTATTACAACATTTCGTTAATAATTTAAAAGAAGGTACAACCTTTCAATACTACATCGAAAGTTTTGCCGTCGCATTTACCTTTTATTGATACTTTCTGACCTTTTGTCAATTTAGCTAGGCTTGATTTATGAGTTTCTGAGAAATAGCAGTCAACAGATATTATCACATCTTTGTTACCTTCTAATGTAACGTATATTTCATCGAAAATACTCTTTTCAATATCCTTGACAGTGCCATCCACTATCAATATTTTACCTTTGTACATTTCATCAGCTGCTACTTCGTTAGCTTCGTAGTCCTTACATAAATTTTCAGCTGACACCCTAACATCTACTTGTTTATCTGATATATCTTCTTCAATTTTTTGTTGACTTTCACATGCAGCAATGATAAGCAGTAGAGTAAAAAGAGAAATTAGAACCTTTGAAATTTTTAAGAGATAGAACATATCGAACCTCCTAGTTTATTGACTATATCCTAGTTTATTTTTAAAATGTCATAAGAAGTTACCTCCTTACAATAGTTTGAAGATCACCCATGCAGAAATGATATTGACCATTTGTTTGGTTTAGTTGGAACCATGACTAAGCAATTATTTTTAATAAAGAGACAATATTTTTTGATGTATTTTGTTTTCTGTTTATGTATATTTTTTGTAAAAAAGGGTATTTAATAAACATAGTAGCTGAAACAATATTTAAATTATTTGTTTCATTTAAATAGTGCCAAAACGCAATCTTTAGTTCTTCCTCATCAAACAAAATACTCGATACAACAAAAGCAACGATGCCATATGTTTCAAAAGAATAGTTTTTTTTAGATGCTGCGATTTGTTTTTCTGCTGATTTTAAATACTCTTTAAATTTTGATATCTCTTTAGAATGATCTGTTACAGACTCTATTAAAGGATCATTACAGGGCAATGGAATGCAATGGGCTTTTTTATAAGGAATATCATATGATAATTCACCTTTATTAAATGCCTCTTTTTCAATGTCTTGTTCATCTGGTGTAATATTCATATGTTTGACCTCTATAAGTATGATTGTATTATTATACTCACATTCAATATCAGTTTTTTTTAAGCATTTTTTATTCTTCAATTCTATCTTATTTATTGTACATCCAGCTTCCTTAAAAACACTTGCGACATGATATTTTGCAAGTTTATCCTCAAAACTTTTAACAGAATTTTCGTTAATACATTCTTTAACAATAGCATCATGTATGTAATTATTTGATTTAAGGGATTTTAATATATTACGAGCCCGAAATACTAAACTCTTATTATTAACCAGCAAATCAAAAAGTGGGGAATTCCTGCCAATCCTTTTTTCTAAAATCGGCAGATTTAATATTTCATCTTCTATACCCATAATAGAATTTCAACCATAATGATTATTTTTTATCGTTAAAACTTTTTGCAATTTCATTCATGATCGAAATTTAATCATACCTAACTATTAATTATATATTTTCCGTATAACATTATTATTCTGTTTTGGTGTCGTTCAAGGTCAGCTCGTCATATCACTTATAGTGCGGGTGTAGTCATATTTTTTGTAACCCGCTCCATAGGGAAATCCCTTTTATTCATCTTAACGAATTATAATAATCTATAGGGTCTTGTCAAGCACTTTTTAGGGAAATATCGGGCAGGGGTGCCCGATCTACGAAAATCCTTTAGAGACTCATTGATTTTGTAAAAATGAGATTGCTTCTCCCCGACTTTGTCGGGAATCGCAATGACCGAACCAAGAATGTCTTTGCGAGGAGTCCCGCCAAAGGCGGGATGACGAAGCAATCTACCTATTAATTAACTTTCTTAACGTTCTGGCGGGGTACCCTTACCCCGCCATCTTCTCGGTCAAGGGTGAGGGCACCCTTGACCAACTTTTGATTTCGCAAAAGTGAGATTGCTTCTCCCCGACTTCGTCGTGTATCGCAAAGACAGAACCAAGAATGTCATTGCGAGCGAAGCGAAGCAATCCCCCAATAGAGAGACAGATTGCAACGCCCTTCGGGCTCGCAAAGAAGGTTTGTAGGGGGGAGCCCCTTGTGGG
>LJUW01000085.1 GCA_001304315.1 candidate division Zixibacteria bacterium SM23_73_2
GTATGGCACGTTTCCACCTTTGGAGATGACCTGGTGGGGAACGGAAGTTCGGAGTTTCCCTTTGGCACGATTCAGAAGGGAATAGAAAGCGCAGGGTACAAAGATACGGTACTGGTGGAGAGGGGGAGGGATCAGGAGAAAATAGATTTTCTTGGTAAGGCTATCCTTCTGGGAAGCCATTTCATTTTCGATGGATTGAAATCCACTGTCGATTCAACGCTGATCCAGTGGGAGGGGGAAGGGAGCATGGTGACCTTTGAATCGGGCGAGTATCTCAGCTCGGTAATCCGGGGATTCACCTTAGCCAGAGGGGGTGATTTTTTCGATCCTTTGATCCGCTGCTCTGGCTCCTCTCCTTCCATTTGCGATAATATGGTCGTGGGAAACGGATCCGGTAGCGGGATTTACTGCAATGACGGTTCGATGGCTGAAATCAAAAGAAACCTCATCCGGAATTGCTCCGGTTTGGGAGCTGTGGTTTTAAACGTTTGTTATGATGCATGGGTGGTCAACAATACCATTTGTAATAACCACACTTGTGGGATATACATAAAATACTCGGATGCCTGTATCAGAAACAATATCATATCTGATAATGAAGGTTTCGGGATATATGTTTCAAAACCGGGTTCCTGGGAGGTTAAATATAATGACGTTTTTAACCAATCAGAAAACTATGGCGGTCTTTTAGACGACCAGACAGATGTCAATGGAAACATATCAGCTGATCCCCTTTTCGTCGATCCGCTCTCAGGTGATTTTCAATTGACTCCGGGCTCCCCCTGCATCGATGCTGGTGATACTTCCGATTCGGTTCCTCCGGAAGGTGGCCAGTGGATCGACATGGGAGCTTTTGAATACCAGCTTACCGGCTCCCGGGTGGTCTACCGTTCTCATCAGATCGAAGACTCTTCCGGAAATAACAATGGGGTGATAAATCCGGGTGAGGTGGTGTTTATTTCTATTGGCGTGAAAAATATCGGACCGGAAACCGCTTACAACGTAAGAGCAAATCTTAGAACCGGGGATGGATTGGTCCTGATTACCGACAGCCTCGAATGCTTTGGTGATCTGGAACCGGGTATGATCGGGGAAAGTCCGGGGGTTTTCTCATTTGAGGTGGATCCCTTTTGCCCGGACAGCCACCAGATAGCCTTTACCCTCCAGACCACCGATGACCAGGCGGTTTGGAATAGCGGTTTTTCCGAGCTGGTGGTTAGGCCATATTTTGTTATGACCACAATTCCGGACACCGCTTTCGTATTTCGAAGCGATTCAACTCAACTTGATTTGATCGTTGGTTCGGTTGGTGGTTTTAACTCGAAGGTCAGTCTGGGATTTTCCGAACTGCCTTCAGGCACAAGCGGTCTTTTTGACCCGGATACGCTTTTTCCTCCGGATAGCACCATTATAAAAATATATACCACCTCGGATGTGGTTTTGGGAAATTTTCCCATATTTATTACCGCTTCCGGAGATGGGATCGAAAATGAGAAGGAATTCAAGTTGGAAGTAGTCGAGTGCGGGGATGTTAATGGAGATGGATTAATCGATTTGGCTGATATCCTCTATCTGGCAAACTACTACCTTAAAATGGGAGATTCGCCCCCTGAACCGATCTGCCGGGCTAATGCTAACGGGGATGAGTTGCTTAATCTCTCGGATGTACTATACATAGCAAACTACAAATTCAAAGGGGGTCCTCCACCCCGTGATTGCAGGAACTACCATAATTGATGTTTGACATCTGATCAATACATTTTCGTATTGGTTTTTGGAAGAAATTAGGGCTTGCCAATTTCAATAAAAATGTTATATTTATGATGGTCAGGGGGAAAACTTCAACAAAGGAGTTGGTTATGTTTGGTTTCAAACAATCAAAAAACGTTTTGTTTTTATTTCTCTTCTTTTTCGTTTTTCTAATCGCTTTACAACCAAGCCTTGCGGATGTATCCAATATGAGATTGAACACCGACTTCACCACCGAGCTGCAGAACGAGGAGATGATCTGGGTTTCACCGGTGGATTCGAATATAGTTATGGCGGTTTGGCGGGATTTCAGGCTGGGATTCAGAAAAGTTGCCCTCGGGGTTTCCACCGACGGCGGGTATACCTGGGTGGACAGCCTTCTTACCGGCGGGGTCTACCTCCGCTATTCCGATCCGGCTATCTGGTGCGATAGGTTTGGGAATTTCTATCCTCTGGCCATGAACTTCAGCTGGAGCTCCTATGGTGAATGCAACTTAGCTTTGTGGAAAACCACGGATTCGGGAACAAGCTGGTTGGGTCCCTGGTATGCGGTACACGATACTGTCAATGAATATCTCGAGGATAAAGAATTCATGACCATCGACAGGACCAGCGGAACATACGACGGGAACATCTATATCTGCTGGGCGCGTTTTCCCACTCCTACCAGGATAATGCTTGTTCGCTCCACTGACGGAGGAGTGAATTGGAGCGACACTTTGGTGGTGGGTAGCCCGGATGAGGTGGAGGGTTTTTCTTCCGGGCAGTTCTCCTTTCCTTTAGTTGACGCCTATGGAAACGTTTACGTGGTCTGGCAGGGGTACATTGAAATCAATGAGACCCGGTATAATTGTCAGAGGATGGTTAAGTCAACAGACGGTGGGCAAAGCTTTACTTATCCCTCTGATGTGATAATGATAAACAACGAGATATGGCAAGCCCCCGGAGGAATCAACATCTTCAACATGTGTGCCATGGATGCGGATATCACTAACGGTCCCTATCGGGGAAACATCTACCTGGCGGTTCCCAATGGTGCAACGCCAGAGCCCAATTCACCCTCGGATATAATCTTTATCAAATCCACCGACGGTGGGGACAGCTGGAGCGAGCCTTTGAGGATCAACGACGAGCCTGAGGATTTGCCCATCTACCAGTTTCATCCCTGGATGGTGGTTAACCAGGAGGGGGTTATTATCGTCTTCTTCTATGACCAGCGCAACGACCCCCCTCAGTACAGGAAGTTCGATTCCTATATATCCTTTTCCTTTGACGGGGGGGAGACCTTCACCACCAATTATCGGGTATCCGACGTTTCATCTGATCCAGGTGATGCCTTAAAGAATATCGATCGAGATGACTCATATCAGCCTCCCATTTCACCTTCAGCCACCCTCAGACCCCTGGCAGGTCTTTTAGGTGAGTATATAGGAGTGAGCGCCTATTACGACCGGATTCACTGCGTTTGGACCGATACCCGGGATGGCAACCAGAACGTCTATTATTCCAATTTCACCATCCCCCTTCTGCCTCCCAGGATCTACTCTCCTGAGGATGAGATATATGTCTCGGATAACCCATTGGATTTCCGCTGGGCAGCCTGTGGATTTTTCAATGAGGTCCACTATGATCTGGAGATCTCAACTGACAGCGAGTTCGTTTCAGTCGATCTCACCTATTCGGATATCGATACCAACTTTTTCTCCATTACCCCGCCTTCCAGTGAGATTACTTACTTCTGGAGGATAAAAGCATTTAAAGTAGCTGATCCTCTACAGAATCAGTATTCAGTTACCCGAAGCTTCACCGTTGATTTGACCACTCCTTATATTCCTGAACTTATTTTCCCTGTGGATAGCTCGGTCGTATCCGATTCTATGCCCGAATTCTTTTGGTCTGAGGTTTTGCTTTTAACCCGGGGCGAAATCTCTGCCCCCATTTTCTATACCTTGCAGATATCTACCGACAGTACTTTTACATCAGAGCCGGAGCAGTTCGAATATACAGATATCTACACTTCAAGTTTTGAAATACCTGAACCTTTACCCGATTTCAAAACCTATTTCTGGAGAGTGCAGGCAAATGATGAAGCTGAAAACAAAAGCGGGTGGCAGGATCATCCTTTCCAGTTCTCCATGGAAGCTCATATCTGCGGAGATGTGGATGATGACTGGGATATAGATTTGTCCGACGTTATCTATCTGGCTAACTACTATTTAAAGGGTGGGGATCCGCCACCGGACCCGATTTCCCGGGGTAATGCCAACGGGGACGAGGTTATCAATCTATCTGACGTCATATACTTAGCTAACTTTTATTTAAAAGGTGGACCTTCTCCTCATGATTGTGGAAACTATAGTCAGTAAACAGCAGACGGTAAACGGAAAATAATAAATAGTCAGGGCAGGGATGATTTCCCTGCCTTTTTTTATGCTTGTTATTATCCTACTGAACCATAAAAAATCATCAAGAGGTTTCATCAATAACATATAGCAGAAATTATTTATTCGCTTGACAAAAATTAAAAAACCTGATATATTTTAGCAGTAGAAGAATATAATTAAAAATAATAATCTGGGTTGGGATTCTGTTTATAGCCTGTGGGGGCGGTCTTTTTGTTTTTTTCTGGATTTACCAGTGGTTTGAGTACAGAAGTTTTTAAAACAAAAAAAGAGGTGTTTAATGAAACGATACAAAAAGATTTCCAGTTTAGTATTAATCATTTTATTTTTAGTATTATTCTTTATCTTTTCCCCTGACACCTTCACCGCGGATCCTCCCAGCTATTTCGATTTGCGCAATGTGGATGGAAACAATTATGTTTCAGGAGTGAGGGATCAGCAGGGAGGGACCTGCTGGACTCATGGTACGATGGCTTCGATAGAGGGCAATCTGATGATGACCGGCAACTGGGAGGCAGCCGGCGAGAGCGGACAGCCCAATCTGGCAGAATACCATCTCGACTGGTGGAACGGGTTCAATGAGTACAATAATGACGACACCGATCCTCCCACCGGCGGAGGGCTGGATGTGCACTATGGGGGGGATTACAAGGTTGCTTCGGCATATCTTTCCAGAGGCGAGGGAGCAGTAAGGGATATCGATGGGCAATCCTATGATGATCCACCGGCAAGATACGATACCAGCTATCACTTTTATTATGTACGGGATATCGAGTGGTTCACTGCCGGTGCGGATTTAAGCAACATCAACACCATAAAGGAGAAGATCATGGCCCAGGGGGTCATCGGAACGGCTATTTATTGGAGGGAAGCTCTGCTCAACGATGAGTATGAATTCTATCAGCCACCCGAGAATTCAGCGGACCCCAACCATGCGGTTGCCATCGTAGGATGGGATGATGACAGGGTTACCCAGGCTCCCTTGCCCGGCGCATGGTTGTCTAAGAACAGCTGGGGTAAAAGCTGGGGACTGGGGGGCTATTTCTGGATATCCTATTATGACAAACACTGCTGCCAGCATCCGGAGATGGGGGCTGTATCCCACTATGAAGTTGAACCGATGCAATACGATAAGGTTTATTATCACGATTACCACGGCTGGAGGGATACCCTGACCAGCTTTTGCGAAGCGTTCAATGCTTTTACCGCAGTAGGTTCCTACAATCGCATAGAACTTCTAAGTGCGGTGAGCTTCTTCACCGCAACGGACAATGTCGATTATACGGTTAAAATCTATGACCGCTTTGAAGAGGGGGAGCTTCTGGATGAGCTCTGCACGAAATCAGGAACCATCGGCCACACAGGATTCCACACAGTTGATCTGGACTCATCCTTAAACCTTGTCCAGGACGATGATTTTTACATCTACCTGAACCTCTCAGGTGGTGGTCAGGCATACGATCGAACCTCAGAGGTTCCAATATTATTAGGAGCCCGTTATCTAACCATAGTGGAATCTAAATCCAGCCCGGGACAAAGCTTTTACCGCGACGGCTCATCCTGGGAGGATCTTTATGACTTTGACAGCACGGCGAACTTCTGCATCAAGGGTCTGAGTAAAACATTACCTGCTCTGAGGATTCTTTTTCCCGATGGTCTGCCTCAGAGTTTTTGTCCTGCTGTTCCCGAAACTATCACAGTGCGGATCGAGGAGGTGGGTGATTCCTACGTTCCCGGTACAGCTAAGCTTCATTACCACTACCAGGGTTATACCTATGATACAACCTCCCTTATGCCTTTGGGTGGCGATCTTTACCAGGCAATTTTGCCAAGAGCCACTTGTGCTGACACGCCCAGATACTATTTCAGCGCAGAGGCAAGCCAGGTCGGGACAGTAAGAGAACCATCTGATGCTCCTTTAACCATCTACACCTCGCTGGTGGGAGAGCTTTTTCCTGGTTTCGCTGATAACTTCGAAAGCGATTTAGGCTGGACTGTGAAGAATGGTTATGGTCTTTCCGATGGCGCCTGGGAACGGGGAGTTCCCGCGGGATATGGTTTACGGGGTAGTCCAGCCACCGACTACGACAGTTCAGGCATGTGCTATCTGACCGGCAATGAATACGGCGATTCCGATGTGGATGGCGGTATCACCTGGCTTAGCTCCCCGACTTTAGATCTCAGCACCGGTAAGGATGCCTTGATTCATTACGCCCTGTGGTACAACAACAGTGTTAAGGGACAGTATCCCGAGCAGAATACTAATGCGGATCTTTTCAAAGTCCATGTCTCTGATAACAACGGCATCAACTGGGTTCTGGTGGAGACGGTTGGACCGGAGACCTCCCCGGGGTGGAAGGAGTACACCTTTATGGTGGGTGATTTCGTCGTTCCCAACGACCAGGTTAAAATTCGCTTCGAAGCCTCGGATCTGGGTGGTGAATCTGTGGTGGAGGCTGGCATTGACGATTTTTATGTTTTGATTTACGATTGCGTTGACCTTGTCTGCGGAGACGTCAACCGGGACGGAGAAATCGATCTATCGGATGCGATCTATCTGGCAAACTATTACTTAAGAGGCGGGGATCCACCCCCGGTTCCGATCTACAGAGCAAACGCTAACGGGGACGTTGCTGTCGATCTTTCGGATGTGATATACATAGCCAACTATTATCTTAAAGGCGGACCTTCACCGCATGATTGTGAAAACTATGGTCGGTAAACTGTAGACAGTAAACGGAAGACAGTAAAAAAATCAAATAGAGCAGGGAATTTATCCCTGCTCTGTTTGTTATAGTCAAGTTTAAGAACAATAAGTTGAGTTGATTTTTTTCCTTCTCTGTTTGCAGTCAAAGGAATGAGTGAAACTCTCCTAACCTGAGTTTTTAAGTCAGGAAGTTCAAAAGTTAGAAAACTAAATACCTTTTTTGTTTTCTTTTTTTCCTGCGTAAATACAACGATTATTGCGGGAAAAGTTATATGATGGAATTATCGCCTGAGCAGGTTAGAAAAGGTCTGAAAATATCTGTGTGGGAGGGAGCTTTTGCCAATGTGCACCTGGTTTTAACCAGCAACGTTTTTCTGGTCGGGTATGCACTTTTTTTGGGAGTGAACGATTTTCAGCTGGGGCTTCTGGCTGCTTTTCCTTTTCTGGCACAGATGGTTCAGCCACTGGCAGCAATTTTGGTTCAGAGCCTGAAGAAAAGGAAAACCTTCAGTTTGACCGGATCGGTATTTTTTCGGGGGATCTGGATTTTTCTGGTTTTCCTCCCTTTCCTTTCCTTGAGCAATAACCACAGGATCTTTCTTTTTCTTTTCGTTGTGGCTTTGAGTGCGTTGGTCAGTAATTTTACCACGGTCTCTTGGCTTTCCTGGATGGCGGATCTGGTGCCGCAGAAAATCAGGGGTCGCTATTTCGGAGTCAGAAATAACATCTTGCAGATTGTAGGCATGGGTATCTATCTGGGAGGAGCAAAATTGGTTGACCATTTCAAGGGTTTGAAAGCTGATCAGCTTCATTTCCGGTTGTTCGATTTTTCAAATTTGACCGATCTTTCTGTTTTAGGGTTTATGCTGATATTCAGCCTGGGGGTGATCTCAGCTTTTTTCTCCGCATTTTTGCTTTCTTATCAGCCAGAGCCCTATTTCCATCGTCTCTCAGAAAAAGCCGGGCTTAAAGATATTCTCATTCCTTTCAGAGACAAAGATTACAGAAAATTGATTCAATTTTTTTTGTTCTGGTCTTTGGCTGTGGGCATTTCTGCACCTTTCTGGGCTGCCCATATGATTAAAAATCTGCACCTGGATTATTATCTCATCTCTTTATTTTCACTCGTTGCAGGAACCCTGAGTTTGATCTCCCAGCCCTTCTGGGGCAGGATGATCGATCGATACGGGTGCAAGCCGGTTTTAAAATTCAACCTTTTGTTCATAATGTTCATTCCTTACCTGTGGTTTTTCGTTACCTCTCGGAATTATTTTCTTTTGTGGGTGGATGCTTTGATGGGTGGAATCTTCTGGTCCGGGTTTAATTTAGCCATATTCACCATAGTTCTCCAGATCTCCCCTCAAAAGGGAAAGCCCTATTTTCTTGCTGCCACCTCTTTTGTCAATGGACTTTTCACCTTCCTCGCGTCATTTTTTGGAGGATTGATTGCCAACCACCTCTCCGGATTCAGATGGGAGATTTATGGTCAGACCCTGGTGAATTTTCACGTATTGTTTCTTCTCTCCGCTCTGGCGAGACTTCTTGGTTTGTTTTTCCTGAATAAAATAGTCGAGCCAAAAAGCAAGCCGGTTACCCGGATAGTGAGCGAATTGTGGTATTATTTTGGTAAAAGGCTTCCCGGAGCGGAGAAATTCGGGAGAAAGTAAAAGAGGTTTTGAGAATAGCAGTTTTACGGAAAACCTCTCCACTTTTTCAGTAAACAGAAAACAGTGAACGGTAGACAGAAGATGGAAAACGGTAAATGGAAAACGGAAAACAGTAAAAAATCAAATAGGGCAGAGAATTTATCCCTGCCCTGTTTTTGGTATCTTTATTTCAGATAAATAGTAAGAGCAACGAGTCACGGAAAACGGAAGACGAGTTTGCAAGATGCTCTGGGAGGAGAGGGCTTATGAATGACTTTTATTTAAAATAAATGATAATTATAATACGACAGACTTACTTCTATTACTTTATGAATTCAAAAGCGGGCGAACTGATGCAAATGTGTTTCTAACAGGATTGAGCCGTCATCCAACAGATGAGCAGATGGGCATCACATTTTAACAGAATTTGCTTTTACTTCTCCCAGAAATTTTCCGCCTCTTCTTCCATTTTATCTAACCGGGTATAGTAATCAGGAAATTCATTCAGGTGAGCCAGGGCAATTTTACCGGTCATAAGAGGATCGTCGCTGGTCACGTTAGTGTGAGGATCGACCAGCCCGTGCTCCAGTTCCACATCCATTCCCCGGCGGAACTGCTCCACATCAAATTTGCTCCAGTCAATTCCCAACTGTTCGCCTATTTCTTTGGCCTGTTCGGCTGTGAAATGTTTTTTGGTAGTCATATTCTGCTCCTTTATTTTTATATTTTGAATTAGACTTCTTAATCTGTTCAATCACTCTTGTTGTAATATATATTTACGCCCATTTCTTGACAAATTTCAAAGCA
>LJUW01000086.1 GCA_001304315.1 candidate division Zixibacteria bacterium SM23_73_2
CTGCGTCACCCTTTCGGGCATTGCGCAATATTCCCTACTGCTGCCTCCCGTAGGAGTCTGGGCCGTATCTCAGTCCCAGTGTGGCCGAACACCCTCTCAGGCCGGCTATCCATCACTGCCTTGGTGGGCTTTTACCCCGCCAACAAGCTAATGGACCGCGGGCCCATCTCAAAGTGACAGCAATCTAAAAGAAAACTATCTTTGATTCCAAAGGGATTCCCCCTCGGAATATTATCAGGTATTAGACCCCTTTTCAGAGGCTTATCTCTGTCTTCGAGGCAGGTTACCCACGTGTTACTCACCAGTTCGCCGCTTTACTCGCCCACCGAAGTGGGTTTTCTCGCACGACTTGCATGTATGAGGCACGCCGCCAGCGTTCGTTCTGAGCCAGGATCAAACTCTCCGTGAAAAACTCAGAACAGATACCTTGCAGGATATCTGCATTGAACGAAATCAAAAGAGCCCACATCTTTCTCTGGACTCATGCACGCTATTTAATTTTCAAAGAGCGAAAAAAAAGTCTGCCGACAAATATCGCAGGCAGACTATCAACTTACAATTCTTGGCAATATTTGTCAAGTAAATTTTTTATAAATCTTCAAAACGCCTACTCTTTTTCTCAAACTAACTCCGATAACAACTTAATCCTTTTGCCCATAAATTATTATCGGCAATTATATTATAATGTTTGAGAAATTTTTGTCAAGCATTTTCTCAAACTATTTGTATCCGAACATATACGCAAATCATTGACTAATTTTAAGAAAAATCTAAAATCTTAGAAATATATTTCACTTTATTTTATAAGCTATTGATAAATTAGCACTTAATTAGAAGGAGTTTTATGCTCTTCCGATTGGAAATTTGCTCACTATAAAAAAGGTAGCCTGAGGCTTCAACCTGCGAAAAATCCTTAGATTTCCAAAAGGTTTTCGTGACCTTAAGTTTGCGACTATCCATTCATTCCCCAACGGTAGCCCCAACTTGCCCCCCAAGGTGGGGATTATCCAACTATTTTCTTTGAGTTTTTAAAAATTTTCACTAAATTCATATATTGACAAATAAATTTAGCTTCTAAGAAAACTTGAAACAATTGGAGGCTAAAAATGTGCAGGAGGTTACAAAATATTCTATTCATTATTTCCTTTTATATATCTTTTTCCACTCTAAACGCACAAGCCAGCGTATTCGAACCACCACCAGGTTCAAAGATTTCAGCAGATAGTGTAATAGCCGCAATTGAACGTGGAGAAGCTGTCTGGATTCATAAGTGTGAAATATTAGGTCCACTTATAAAGCGAGGTACACCAGAGAGACTAGACACAATAAAGAATATAATAAATATATCAAGTAGCAATATCGATGACAGCATTTTTTTCTCTGATTGCTTTTTTATGAGCCCGGTTGTTTTTGCGATCGCCACATTCAAAGGTGTGGTTAATTTTTCACAAGTAACCTTCAGTAAACAAGCTATATTCGTGTTTTGCACCTTTAAAAAACATGCACTTTTTCAAGCTTCCACATTCTGCAGCAATACTCACTTCTATCATACCACATTTGGTGGCGATGCTAATTTTTCTTATTCCACTTTTAGTGGACAGGTAGATTTAGGACAAATAGAATTTGAGGATATTTATATATCTTGGAAACAACTAGAAGATCACCTTATTTATGATACCCGCGCTAATCTTAAGCTAATGAAATACTTTGACGAAACAAGAAAGTTAGATGACGCTGACGGAGTTTATTTATTTTTAAAAAATCGAGAGAGGATGGAAAAGTCTTGGTATATAAGATATTCCGAATACTATTTGATACAACTAACTTGTGGATATGGCGTGAAACCTCAGAACACATTATATCTTAGCATATTTTTTATCCTGTTATTTGCTGTCATGTATACTAAAACCGGTGCTTTAAGAGCAAGAAATCAAGATTTTGCCTTACAGAGATCATTACGGACAGCTATGAGAAAGATATCCTTCTATCATGCTCTTTACTTCAGTCTACAGACTTTTATAATTGGAGTAGTCCCCGAATGGTATCCAACAGAACAATATCTTATTAAGATAAGAAAATTTAAACTATTTAAATTTAAAACATTAGCTATGATCGAAGGAGCTTTAGGTTGGATACTGGTAATATTATTTATTATAAGCTTAGGTAAGAAATTTATAAGATAATTTTAGAATTATAATGTTTCCCTACCTTACCCCCAAGGTATGGATTCTTTTAACCCACCCTACCTGCTCAACCAGGTAGGGCAACATGGGATTTTTGATTTTAAATACCAACCACTATCCACCAACAACCAACCACTTGCCGCAGGCACAAGCCACCGACCCGATTTGAACGGGTGACCTGACGATTACGAATCGTCTGCTCTGCCCACTGAGCTACGGTGGCCTTGTTAGTTTATAGTTTTTAGTTGTTAGTTCTTAGTTAAATTTTAATTTTGCTATTTGAATTTTTAAATTTATGTCCTTTTGTTATTTATTACGGAGAAAAACTATGGTCAAGGATATCTTTTTTCTCCGATTTTTGCCTGGATAAGCTCGCCTGAGCCACCGAAGGTTTGATATTTCACCATTCCTACTCCTCTGGCGTACCAGAAGTGATTATCACCGTGCATGTATCGTACACTGGTCGTATCCAGGTAGGTGAAATCCATCCTCATTTTTATGCAATCCGAAAAAAAACCCGCCTTAACCGAAACATCCTCTATTTTCTCTATCCGATAGTCTACCTTGATCTGAAAAATCTCCTGGATTTTATTAGACCTGTATTCTGTGGATTGAACCGTTCTTTCTGCCCCTGTCTGATCTGAAAAAGGAGAGAACAAAAGAGGCGGGGAAAAAGAATAACTGGTGAATTCTTTGGCAGAGGGGGAAAAACCCCTTTTGAAAACCAGACCCTTCTCAACCACATACTCCTCGGTATAGATTATAAAATCACCGGCATCATCATAATAGGAAAGGGTGTAAATTTCGATTTTTTCATCTCCTGCTGTCTGGGTTACCTTACTCTTTCCCAGCATTCCGGAATATTCATATAAATTACCGGCAGTTAACGGGAAATAGTTCCCACCCTCAAACTTTTTACCGCATCCTGAAAGAAAAAACAGAATCAAGAAAAAAAGACAACCCGATGATCGTAAAAATATTTCTCTCATTATAAATCTTTTAGTTTTCCTATTTTTATATAATAAAAATAATTCGCATTCAAAAAGATTTTTTACAATCCCCTTGTAAAAGAGTCTAAGCATTTTCGTTTTTCTGTTTAGCTCATCTTTCAGCCATAACGATTTGAAGATATTCCCAGCTTGTAGTTCCGGTTTTAATTATCCTGAATCCAGCAGAACCGATCTCGTTGGTCAAACCGCATTCCAGCATGTTTTCATAAGTAGGATATTCAGGATTAAACCACTCCAGAAAATCAAATAGTTTTGCTTTCCACTTCCGATCCGGTTTGTTATGTTCAACGATGACTATTCTCCCTTTTGGCTTAATTACCCTGTAGGATTCTGATAGAACGTTTTTCCGAACCTGCTCCGGCATCTCGTGCAGTGCACCACAGATAACAGCCTTGTCGAAATAACAATCGGAAAATCTCAAATCCTGTGCATCAACCTGCAAAAAAGAAAGGCCAAAAGGCTTTTCCTTTTTCCGGGCAACTCTTAATTGATCAGGTGAAATCTCAATACCGACTACCCTCCCTTCTCGCCTCAGCTTTCCAGCAAGCATTATGGTCAAAGTACCGGTACCACAGCAGATGTCCAGGATCCTCTCCCCTTTTTGCGGGTTGATCCATTCGATTATCAATTCCTGAAATCTCTTTTCACCACCAAAGCCGCCGTTGAAAAAGAAAAAAAATAGCTTCCTAAAAGGGTCGTAAATATGAGAAAACCAACTGTACCATTTTTTATAAACACCGCGATAATAATCTGGCATCTTTACGCCATTATTCATATCATATACTTCCCCATCATCAACGTGAACCCTCGTTTAAATAATAACGCTTCCCTCCATCTGTCTCTCACCACAAAACGAGTACACCCAGATTAATCCGGGCAAATTTACCTAAAAGTTTTAATCACTGTCATTTGAAGTTTAAGTCATATCGCCTTTGTCGAAACTCTGTATTGGACCATGCCAATTTTCGCTGTCCATAACTGTTTCCGTAAAGTTGCCTCCTGTATATTCACCGATAACGCTTCTCCAAAAAAGCTGAGCAGTTTTGTTCCTCATCGTTTGCTGAACTTCCCATTTCCCCGGAAACTTACGGAAAATATAAAAAGCCACTCTTTTTCCAATTCTCCTCCTTCGGTATTTACGCATCACAAAAAATTCAGCAATCGATTTAGCTTCCCCCTTCTGGTAAATGCAAGTATGTGAGTTGACCAGGATAAATCCAGCGATCTTGTGGTTAACGAAAATTAGAAAGGGAAATCTATCAATCTCAGTCCAGTAGGAATCAAGATACCTGTATTCATACAAACCCTCCTGACTAACATCTCCGCTTTCAAACCCGCTGAAATCGTAAAGATACAATTGCATAAGCCGCTCGATGATTGGCTTTTGCTCGACTGGTGCTTCTTTTACCTGCACAAGCATCTTATCTGAATTAAATCTCATTCTGAAGAAATCCACCTTCTTCGATGTATTTTATCGTCCAGGGACAAACCGAGATGCATATCCCACAGATGGTATCGTCAACATTTATATTCTTGTTCGCACATTCTCTGGCAGCTTTAGCACATGCAAAAGCATCGAAGAAAAAATCCCGTTTGAGTTTAAAATTCCAGTTTTTTCCTGAGGGAGCTTTTCCTGGGCAAAAATCAACGCATTCCATACAATCTCCGCACTGCGAATCAACTATTGGAGCCCCAGCTTCCAACGGAGCATCGGTTAGTACCGTTGTGATCCTGACTGCAGAACCGTATTTCTTGGTCACAAGTAGCGCGCATTTCCCTATCCACCCAAGCCCGGCCCTGGTGGCAACGGTTTTGTGTGGAAGAATTGTGCTGTGAGTTTTGGGATCGATTCCAACGTTTGTAGGAGCTTTGGGAATTGCTTTATATCCCTTATCTTCGATTATTTCAGAGGTCAGTTTTCCCAATTCCCATAATAATGCGTTAGCTTGCCTGTATTCAGAACAATACTCTTTTGTGGGACCATTTTTAATATTCGCAATTACAGAAGGATTCAATGCCACAGCTATAGAAACAGCGAATCTTTTGGAATCCCGAACATTTGCAGAAACTTCACTCAAATCTGCAAAACCAATAAGTGACGCTCCGCTCTTAAGTAAAGCCTGTTTAATTTTTGAACACAAGTCAACCTTTTTCATATCTAATTCATACTATAATATCAAAAGGAAATTTTTCAAAATGGATTTTGTAAGTTGTAATGTAGTGTTAAAAAGGGTTGCGGAGAGAAATTAAAAAAAGGAGAAGTCAGGATTCATCTTGGATGTTGGTGAAAATCGCTTTAGACTTGACAACTAAGATTTTCCAAACAAGGATCTTAAGGTCTTATTCATACCTCAACGCCTCGATCGGATTCAAAAGCGAGGCTTTGCGGGCAGGGTAGATCCCGAAAAAGATACCCACTGCAAAGGCGAAGAAAAAAGATAATATTACTGCCCCGGGCGCAATTAAAGTATTCCACCCGAAAAATTCCGCCAGTGCATAGGATCCGCCCATGCCAACAAAAATTCCTATAATCCCACCTAACAAAGACAGGCTCAAAGATTCCATCACAAATTGCATCAAGATATCTTTCCGCCTGGCTCCCACTGCCATACGAACCCCTATCTCCCGGGTTCTTTCGGTTACTGAGACCAGCATTATATTCATTATCCCTATACCACCCACTATCAAGGACACCAGAGCTACTCCTGCCAAAAGATAGGTAAGGGTCTGAGTAGCTTCCTGCCTTGCCTCGGAGAAATCGGACTGGGATTGGATAAAGAAATCGTTGTCCTGGTCTGGTCGGAGACGGTGAGATTCCCTGAGAGCCTTTTCGATCTCCAGATAGGCGGTGGACACCATAGTTTCATCTTTCAAACGGGCGATCATGCGGTTTATATTGGTTATGCCAAAGATTCTCTTCTGTGCAGTCGTGTAAGGAACCAATACGATGTCATCAAAATCCATCCAACCACCGGATATTCCCTTGGCCTGAGTCACGCCGATGACTTCAAATCTAATTCGTCCGATTCTTATAGATTTACCCAGAGGATTGACATCTCCAAAAACGTTCTCCACCAGCTGTGGTCCGATCACCGCAACCCGCTTGATCGCGTTTACGTCCTTTTGGGTAAATTTTTCTCCCTGGGCGATTTTGAAATTTCTAAGCTCAAAGTACTCTGGACTGGTGCCTATGACTGTGGTGTTCCAGTTTAAATTACCATAGATCACCTGCTGGGACCCTCGAATCTCCGGAACGATATGATCCACGGATGTGCATTCAGCTCTAAGCCTCTTTAAGTCTTTCTCGTCTAATCGCTCCAGGGTTCCTGCTGCCCCGTGGACATGTCTTGTGTGAGGAGCACCTGACCTGATATATAAGAGATTGGTTCCCAATGCCTGCAAGCTGTCAGCTACCGATTTTTTGGCTCCCTGGCCCAGGGAAATCATGGTGATAACCGCAGCCACCCCTATTATTATCCCCAGCATGGTCAGAAAAGACCGGACCTTGTTAGCACGCAGAGAATCTATGCTTACCTGAAGAAGCTCACCTGTGATCATCTTCTCCCGCCCATTCCTGGAATCTGGCTCCAACCTCTGATCCTCTCCAGAAAAGCCTCGCGATCCAAAAGCGCCTTGGAGGTCACCGTTGTTAAAACCGTATCCCCCTCAGCCAGACCGGATAGGATCTCAGCTTCCTCAAAATTGGACATCCCTATCTCCACCTCTTTGGGCTCCTCCTGCCCATTGGCAACAATGATAACCATCCTTTTAGGATTTGTTGATTTATCAGCCATCGCATTTGGAGGTCCGCTTTGTGATCTTTCTTGACCAGATCCACTCATATCAGCCGGTTGACCAGCAGCTGCAGGATTAGCACCAACCATCCGGGCTATGGCTCTCGCATCAGTTAAAGCCTCCCGGGGTACCAATATAACATTTTCCTTGAACCCTGCTATGATCTCAACGCTGGCGTTCATTCCTGCCATCAACAGTCCCTCGGAATTATCCACCTCGATGGTTACGTCGAATGTAGTAACGTTCTGCTCCACCTTCGCCAGAGGGTGAATCTGCATCACTGCACCGTAGAATTCGCGATCCGGGTAGGTCTCAGCAATGACCGTAGCTTTCTGAGAGGGTAAGATCTGTCCGATATCCACCTCATCCACCGAGGTTCTAACAAAGGCTTTGGACATGTCCGCAACCGTTGCAATGGTGGTTCCGCCCGAGACCACCGAGGTAGCAGAAGCTATGATCTGCCCTTTTTCCACGAACTTCGTTAAGATTATGCCATCGATGGGCGATCGGATAACCGTATCCGAGAGACGCTCCTTAGCATATTCCATAGCTGTTTGTGCCCGAACCAGATTCGAGTTTGCCTCTTCTTTAGCCAGAACGGAATTTTCATAATCGAGCTCTGATATCAATTTCCGCTCATACAATTGTTTCTGCCTTTCAGCTTGCTTGGTAGCCTGGGAAAGAGAAACCTTTGCCACCTCCAGGTCAGCTTCAGCCTGGTCATAATCGTTTCTCGCAGTTGTAGCGTCCAATCTGGCTATGAGCTGTCCTTTCTTTACTATATCTCCCTCCTCGATGGGCAGCTCGATTATCTCACCTGAGGCTTTTGATTTCAGCTCCACTGTTAAAGTCGGCTCTATGACTCCGGTCGAATTTATGGCTATGGTAAGATTTCCTCTTTTGGCAACCGAGGTTGATCTTTTGGTGGGACCATCCTGCGAATCTTCTTGCTTTCTAAATGGATTGAAGATAAATCCCATTACCAGTATTGCTATAATTACAACTGCCACTCGTAAAGCCTTCATACTGCTCCTTTTTTTCCAAATAAATTAACCCAAAAGTATCTATAACCTTTACGCAAATCCAACTCTTTTCATTTTACGGTTAAACATTCAACTTAATCAAGGTTCTCATTCCATAAAGGCTTTTAGGGACTTTATGCCTAAATATAATATCCTCAAAAGGTTATCTATGTACCTTTCCCCTTGCCCCCTTCTCTTAATTAGACAAAGATTCTTTTGAAAGGTTTAATTATTTCTTTTGGATGCTTCGGGAATTGTCTTAAAATTCCCTCATAGGTGGGAGAATTGCAGAAGCTCGTGAAGAAAACACATCAGCATTTCCTAATGCCAATGCATTGAAAAACAAAAAAATGAAATCAAAATGAAAAAAGTGTTTTTCATGAGACCGTTTTTTGGATTTATGGATTGTTCAGGAGATAATGAGGGAACCCGGACAGAATTGATTCTTGGTCCATTTTCATCTTAGACACGTTTCTTGTGCCATTGCTGCAAGCTTAGGTCATTTTCAAGTGAATTTAGCACGCAATAATACTTAATACCCAAACCATGATAATATGATCTCCTTAAGAAAATAGGGCAATAGAAGCAACAGGCAATGAATCTCTTGGATCACTGAAGCACGGAATTTTTGATTTTTTAAGTCTAAGTGCTTGAAAGACCTAATACGTGGAATCCATCTGGGGATTTCTTTTGCATACTTTCGATATGGCTCACTGAATGACTGTGAGAGATTATCTTCTTCAAAGCGAACTGCAAAAAAGTATACCCCCGAAAACCAGAAAAGCGTAACCGGAATGAACCAAATAAGTTCAGAGACTACAGTTATACCCAGGCCCATCACCATATTACCGATGTAGACTGGATTTCGAACAAATGCATACGGCCCTGTGGTGGTTAACCCTCTCGGTCCCTTTAAGCGGTAGCACAAGTGTTGTTGTGCCCATATTCGCAGAAATACTCCAAGCAAGAAAATAGATATCCCCACCGACCAGATTACGGTATCGGCCTCTATCTCTCCATGATGACAAATCGCTACAAAAACCAAAGGGGGGCTGACTAAAATACCCCTAAAACGGTAAAAAAACCTATTCACTGATTCTCCTATCTTATTGAAACCACCACTTCCATTCCCAAAAGACCGGGTTTGTTCAAAAGACCAATCCGAACATTTTCTGAAGTGTCTTTTCTATTGAAATCCACTATGGTTTTTCCCACCCAGACTCCAATGACCCCACCCCA
>LJUW01000020.1 GCA_001304315.1 candidate division Zixibacteria bacterium SM23_73_2
ATAATGTAATAAAAGACTAAACTGCCGATAAATAAAATTGATAAAGTCACCCGTTAAAAACGGTTTAACTTACAGCTCATTTGGTTTAACCTTTGATAAATATGAAGAGAGAATCCTGAGTTTTAAAGAGAAGAAAAAGATGAACGTTGCAAAATTTCTAAAGCCTGAGCTGATAAAACTTGACATGGAAACCAAAGTTGAGTTTGACCCGGAGCAGAACCTCTCCCCTCAGAGAAAGCTGTGGATGGTAAAAGATGCTATTTTAGATGAGCTGGTTGATCTTCTGGAAAAGTCGGGCAATGTTTGCAACAGAAAGAAATTATATAACGATCTTCTCAACCGGGAGAAGAAAGCCTCCACCGGCATCGGAAAGGGGATCGCGGTCCCTCACGTAAGGACCATGCAGGCAAGGGATTTCGTGATGGGATTTGCCCGTTCCCGGGAGGGTTACGATTTCGATGCCATAGATAATGGTTTGGTTCATCTTTTCTTCGTTATGGTGGCACCGCCCTATGACGATAACCTCTATTTAAAGGTATTCAAGGGCTTAGCCCAGGTCCTTCAGTATGATTTCTTAAGAGAAAAGCTAATTTCTGCAGAGGATGAGTACGAGATCTTGAGAGCTATCAGAGAAATGGAATAAGTCTCCACTTGAATAATAAAGACATAAGATGAAAATAGTCCCTCTGGCTTTTGATTCTCTGGGAGTCAGATCAACAGCCACGTTTGTTGAAACCGACATAAAGATATTAATTGATCCAGGAGCCTCCCTGGGACCTTCAAGATACGGTCTTCCTCCCTCGGTAAAAGAGATCGAAAAGCTGGAGGAGCTTTCAGAGCTTGTGGGAGAATATGCCAGGATAGCTGATTTTTTAACCATCTCCCATTATCATTATGACCACTTCTTTCCTCAGGCTGAGTTTTATACAGATAAGTTTTTGTTCTTAAAGGATCCCAAAGATAAAATCAACCGCTCCCAGAAAAGAAGGGCATTTGAGCTTTTGAACTGGATTGGTGATAGTTCCAAGAAAAAAGTTTTTGCTGATGGAAAAAGCTTTAAATTAAAAAAAACGGAAATCACTTTTTCACCCCCTGTTTTTCACGGGGGGATAAATTCAAGACAGGGATATGTTCTTATGTGTTCTATCTTATATGGAAGGGGAAAACTACTTCACGCATCCGATGTTCAAGGACCTCAGCTTGATTTTTCCACCGATTGGATAATCGATGAAAACCCGGATGTTTTAATTCTGTCCGGTTTTCCAACCCTGTTTTTGGGTTTCAGAGTTTCAAAGGAGTCGATGGATAAAAGCAACAGAAATCTTATGAAGATTCTAACTCAAACCAAAGTAAATACCATTATATTAGACCATCATTTGGTTCGGGATTTGAATTACAAAGACAAAATCCAAGAGGTTTTAGAAAAGGCTCAAAAGCTTGGCAAAAAAGTCTTGACCGCAGCCGAGTTTTTGGGGAAGGAGCCTGAGTTTCTGGAGGCTAAAAGGAAGGAGCTTTATGTAGAATCATAGAAATTTGAAATAGCGTCTTTAAAATATACTTAAGTTTCCAACCAATTTATACATAAATATCTAATTTTTCTCAGAATATTCAATTCTTTTTCTATTTTGCATCTTATACCGAAATTATTATAATTATTGAAAGCTTTTTCGCTTTTATCTTATGGCTGATAGAAACAAAACAGAGGAAAAGGTAACTTTTGCCCGGGAGCTGAGGACTTTTGATGCTACCATGATCGGAGTCGGAGCTCTGATCGGAGCGGGTATTTTCGTTCTGACCGGAATGGCAGCCGGAGTGGCTGGTCCTGCCTCGCTTTTGGTTTTTGCCTTAAACGGGGTGGTAACCCTTTTTACCGCCTTAAGCTACGCTGAGTTAGCCTCAGCAGTTCCTGAGGCTGGAGGGGGATATTCCTTCGTTAAAAAAGCATTCCCTGAGCCTTTAGCTTTTACTGCCGGGTGGCTTGCTTGGTTCGCTCGGATAGTTGCCTGCAGCCTTTATGCTTTGGGATTTTCCGCATATTTCCTTGAATTCGTTAAAGTCTATCTTCCCCCCCTTTATGAATTTGGAGTTGGGAATTTAGGCCTTCCTATCTGCTTAAACATTATGACTGTTTTGGTGGGGCTTCTCTTTATATATCTTAATTACAAGGGTGCATCTGCCAGTGCAAAAACAGAAAACGTTATAACCTTAGCAAAGATATTTATCCTTTTTGTTTTTGTGTTGTTTGGTTTAAAAGAGATATTTAATTTCCCTAAAGAGGCTTTTGCGAATTTCAAGCCCTTTTTCCCCAAGGGTTTTGGAGGGGTGATAACTGCAATGGGTTTGACCTTCATCGCCTTTGAGGGTTATGATATAATAACCACTGTCTCCGAGGAGATAAAGAATCCTAAAAAAAACATTCCAAAAGCGATCTTCAGCGCTCTGGGAATAGTTATTCCTATGTATCTTTTGATCCTTTTCGTTTGCTTGGGAAGCTTAAGAGAAGAAGGGGTACCCTCCTGGCAGCTTTTAGGAGAATACAAGGAGATCGCCATAATAAAAGCAGCTGAAAGATTCATCCCCTATTTCGGAGTAGCGCTGATAGGGTTTGGGGCAATCCTCTCAACCATGTCGGCTTTGAATGCCACGCTTTGGGCATCCTCCAGGGTCTCCTTTGCCATGGCCAGGGATAAGCTTTTACCTGAAAAGCTCTCTGCCATCCATCTTAAAAAAAGAACTCCTCATATCTCCGTTTTTACATCCGGAGCTATTTTTTTGTTCATAGCAGTCTTTTTGCCCATTGAGGTGGTGGGTTCGGGTGCAAGTTTGATGTTCCTTTTAACCTTTTCCCTGGTGAATTTATCAGTTATCGCCTTGAGAAGAAAAAGACCTGATATAAAAAGAGGATTTAAAATTCCCTTATATCCAGTTCCTCCCATTCTGGGAGTTTTCTGCTGTTTGTTTTTAGCCCTATTTCAATTCAAATTCAAACCACTAACCTGGTATATCAGCTTGATCTGGATATTTGTGGGGCTCTTAATCTACTTTGCAATTTTTGAGAAGAAAACCGCCGATCAAAAGCCCCAGGTTCTGGATGCGGATAAAAAAACCAGGGTAGAGGATAAAAAGAGAGAGAGAAAGAAGTTCAGAATATTGGTTCCCCTGCACAATCCTGACCACGTAACCAAGCTTTTAGATTTTGCCATTCCTTTGGCCAAAAAATATGATGGGGAGATTGTGGCTCTGGTGGTTGTGGATGTCCCCTTTCAGCTGCCCATTCACGAGGGTTTAAGATTTGTTCACCACAAAAGACCACTTTTAAAATCTGCAGTTGAATACGCCAATTCAAAACAGATAGAGGTCGAGTCGGACATCAAAATTGCCCATCACATTGCGGATGGTATTCTATCCTCTGCTGAAGAGGAAGAGGCTTCCCTTTTGCTTATGGGTTGGAAAGGTTTTACCAATACAAAGGATAAGATCTTCGGGGAGGTAGCGGATCAGGTAATAAGATATGCACCTTGTGATCTGATAGTTTTAAAGCTGACTGAATTCCCGATTAAAAAAATTCTTCTGCCCAGCGCAGGTGGTCCTAATGCCCAGCTGGCTGCTTTATACGCCTCGGTTTTGACCAGGGAATTCGAAGCCGATCTTACCGCTTGCTACGTTGTTCCGAAAAAAGCTAAGGATGAGGATAAAACCGAAGCCCGGGAATGGATCACCAAGACCCTGAAAGGTAAAGAATTTAGTTTTGGAGTTAAAGAGAAACTGATTGAATCCAACTCCATACCTGCTGGTCTTATCAGAGAGGGTAAAGATTATGATCTTATAATAATTGGTGCAACCAAGGGAGGTTTTTTCAAAAGCATCTTCTTAGGGGAGATCCCTGAAAGACTGGCAAGACATTCCCCCTCATCGGTTATGGTGGTTAAGAAATATGAGGGTGCGGTTAAATCCTGGATAAAGAAGTTTTTGGGTTAAGGTTTTGCACTTTTTTGTTTGAGCTTTTTACTGGGTTGATAAGGTACTTTTTTTACTCAAAGTTGCGTCCGCAAGCTTGACTTTTCTGTCTTGCTTCTGCTTTTAAAATCCTTATACTTACTGAAAGATTTTTTGTTTTTATCTTATGGCTGATAGAAATAAAACAGAGGAAAAGGTAACTTTTGCAAGGGAGCTGGGGACTTTTGATGCTACCATGATCGGGGTGGGGGCTTTGATCGGAGCGGGTATTTTCGTTTTGACCGGAATGGCGGCTGGGGAGGCTGGTCCTGCCTCACTTTTGGCTTTTGCCTTGAATGGAGTGGTAACCATTTTCACCGCCTTAAGTTATGCTGAGTTAGCCTCGGCTGTTCCTGAGGCTGGAGGGGGCTATTCCTTCGTAAAAAAAGCGTTTCCTGAGCCTTTAGCTTTTACTGCCGGGTGGATGGACTGGTTTGCCCGAATAGTTGCCTGCAGCCTCTATGCAATGGGTTTTTCCGCTTATTTCTGGGAGTTTATAAATATTTATCTCCACCCTTTGCACCAACTGGTTGTTGGAAATTTAGGTCCACATCTCTCCTTAAGCCTTATGACCCTTCTGGTTGGGATTTTCTTTATCAGCTTGAATTACCGGGGAGCATCTGCCAGCTCCAGAGTAGAGAATATAATCACTATGTCCAAGATGTTCGTTCTTTTGATATTTGTGCTTTTCGGTTTGAAGGAAATATTCAATTTCCCAGCAGAGGCGGCAGCCAATTTCAAGCCCTTTTTCCCCAAGGGTTTTGGATCGGTGATTACTGCCATGGGGTTGACCTTCATAGCTTTCGAAGGTTATGATATAATCACCACCGTGTCCGAGGAGATTAAAGATCCGGAGAAGAACATTCCCAAGGCAATTTTCAGAGCCTTGATAATGGTTATTCCTTTATATCTTTTGATACTTTTTGTTTGCCTTGGCAGTTTAAGACCAGAGGGAATGTTATCCTGGCAGTTTCTGGGAAAATACAAGGAGATCGCAATAATAAAAGCTGCGGAGGAGTTCATCCCCTATCTGGGAGTAGCCCTCATAGGATTCGGAGCAATCCTTTCAACCATGTCCGCTTTGAATGCTACCCTGTGGGCATCCTCCAGGGTCTCCTTTGCCATGGCCAGGGACAGGCTTTTACCGGAGAAATTAAGCTCCATTCATCCAAAAAAGAGAACCCCTCACATATCGGTTGTGGTAAGCGGTACGATTTTTTTGTTCATGGCGGTTTTTCTTCCCATTGAGGTGGTGGGTTCAGGGGCAAGTTTGATGTTTCTTTTGACTTTCTCCTTGGTTAACCTGTCAGTTATCGCCTTAAGGAGAAAAAGACCTGATATAAAGAGGGGATTTAAGATTCCCTTTTATCCTGTTCCTCCGATATTGGGAGTGTTCTTTTGTTTGTTTTTAGCAGTTTTCCAGTACAAGATAAGACCTTTAACCTGGTATATCAGCTTGATCTGGATATTTCTGGGGCTTTTGATTTACTTTGCTGTGTTTGAGAAGAAAACATCTGAAAAAAAGCCACAGGTTTTAGATGCAGACAAAAAAAGCAGAGATAAGGGAAAAGAGGCTGAGAGAAAGAAGTTCAGAATACTGGTTCCCCTGCACAATCCTGATCACGTAACCAAGCTTTTAGATTTTGCTATTCCCTTAGCTAAAAAATACAATGGTGAAATAGTTGCCCTGGCGGTGGTGTATGTTCCTTTTCAGCTGCCCATTCACGAGGGTTTAAGATTTGTTCACAACAAAAGACCGCTTTTGAAATCTGCAGTCGAATATGCCAGGTCTAAGAATATAAAGATAGAGTCCGACATAAAGGTTGCTCACCGGGTGGCGGATGGTATTCTATCCTCGGTGGAGGAGGAGAAAGCCTCCCTTTTACTTATGGGATGGAAAGGCTTTACCAATACCAAGGAAAAGATCTTCGGGGAGGTGGCAGATCAGGTTATAAGATATGCTCCCTGCGATCTGGTGGTTTTAAAGCTGACCCAATATCCGGTTAAAAAGATTCTTTTCCCCAGCGCAGGGGGTCCCAATGCTCAGCTTGCTGCTCTGTACGCATCGGTTTTGTCCAGGGAATTCGAATCAGAGCTTGTTACCTGCTACGTGGTTCCTAAAAGATCAAAGGATGAGGATAGGCAAAAAGCCTCTGAGTGTATGGATAAAACTCTGGGAAAGAAGAGTTTTGGCTTTGAGGTCAAAAGGAAAATGGTTGAATCTAACTCAATTTCTGATGGTCTTATTAGAGAAGGTAAAGATTATGATCTTATAATAATTGGCGCAACCAAGGGAGGTCTTTTCAGAAGCATCTTTTTAGGGGAGATTCCGGAAAAAGTAGCAAGGCACTCCCCCTCATCGGTTATGGTGGTGAAGAAATATGAGGGTGCGGTCAAATCCTGGATAAAGAAGTTTTTGGGTTAAGATTCTTTAAGAATTATTTAATTCTTTTAACTATTAGGACTTGAAAACCAAAAAAATCTCAATATTGCCAACAATTAGAAAATAAAACCAGTAAAATCTGAAACATAAATGGTTCATAAGTAAATTTAAGAAAGGAGAGTCAAATGAAGAAATACAGATGCACGGTTTGCGACTATATCTATGATCCGAAAGAGGGTGACCCTGATTCGGGAATAGATCCGGGCACACCTTTTGAGAAACTGCCGGATGACTGGCTGTGTCCGGTATGCGGAGCGGATAAGAGCGCATTCGAGCCGGTGGAGGAAGGATAGAAAGAAAAAGAATTTATATTTTTAAGTGTAAGAATTTAGGAGGTGGGAAATGAATAATATGGACAGCCAAATTGCCCAGGTGATAAGGGAAGCGATTAAGCTCGAGCTTGGCGGACGAGCCTTTTTCGATCACGCGGTGGAGATGACCGACAGTGAGCTTGGAAAAAAGACCTTCAGAAAACTGGCCAAGGATGAGATGGATCATCTCAATACTTTTGGCAAACTGTTCAGCGAGCTGATCGGCGGGGAGGAATGGAAGAGGTGGGTTCAGGAGGAGAAACAGAAAGACAAATCCTCTCTGATCGAGGAGATGAAACCCAGATTAGAGAAAAAGGAAAAAGCTGGGGAGCTTGAGGCGATAAGCATAGGGATGGAGCTGGAAAGAAAAGCCATTGAGTTTTTTGAGAATTCAGCTAAAGAAACCAAAGATCAAAAAGCCAAAGAAATTTTTAATAGGATAGCTGATGAGGAAAGATTCCACTATGATCTGCTTCAAGCCCAGTACGATTCGGTGAATAATTCCGGTTTCTGGCTGGACGTTGCTGAGTTCAAAATGGATAGCAAGTTCTAAGTTTTTATCTATAATACAATTTGAGCCTGAGATCGTCATCAGGTTGGCAAAAATAAAAGGGGAAAGGAGAGACGATATGGCTTCGCAGAAGTTGAGACCAAACATATACTGGGTTGGTGCTGTTGACTGGGATAGAAGGTTATTTGACGAGCTCATTCCTCTTCCGGATGGGACAAGTTACAATTCTTATTTCATAAAGGGAAGTGAAAAAACAGCTTTAATTGATGCGGTTTATCCACCCAAGGAGGGTGAGCTTTTAAAACACCTCAAGGAACTTGATGTTGAAAGAATCGATTATGTGATTGCTAACCACGCTGAACAAGACCATTCAGGAGCGATCCCAAGGATACTTGAGCTCTATCCTGATGCAAAAGTCATTACCAATCCCAAATGCAAAACAATGCTTATGGATTTACTTTTAATTCCTGATGAGAAATTCACAACAGTAGAGGATAATGGGACCCTTTCTTTGGGGGATAAAACCTTGAGGTTTTTATATGTCCCCTGGGTACACTGGCCTGAGACCATGTTCACCTATCTGGAGGAGGAGAAAATCCTTTTCACCTGCGATTTTTTAGGCTCCCATCTTGCGACAAGTGATTTTTTCGTGACGGATGAGGCGAAAACCTATGAGGCGGCCAAGAGGTATTATGCGGAGATAATGATGCCCTTCAGATCTTTCGTGAGGAAAAATTTGGAAAAGATCGAGGATTTGGATATAGAACTTGTTGCTCCCAGCCATGGTCCGGTCTACGATAATCCCGATTTTATCCTTGATGCCTACCAGGATTGGGCTTCGGGTGAGGTGAAAAACGAGGTAGTTTTGCTCTATGTCTCCATGTACGGAAGCACCGGCAAAATGGTCAATTTCCTTTTGGATGCTTTAATCAAAAGGGGGATAACGGTTAAGCCTTTCAATCTGACCAAAACCGATATCGGGGAACTGGCCATGGCATTGGTGGATACCGCCACAATCGTGATCGCATCCCCTACGGTTTTGGGGGGTCCCCATCCCGATGTGGTGCATGCTGCTTATCTGGTCAATGCTTTCAGGCCAAAAGCGAGATTCGCCGCAATAATCGGCTCCTACGGGTGGGGAGGTAAGATGGTGGATAAGATAGGCGAGCTTTTATCCAATCTTAAAGCGGAGATGCTGGAGGCGGTTCTGGTTAAGGGCCATCCCCGAAAAGAGGATTTCAGATCCCTGGAGAACTTGGCAGAGAAGATATATAATAAACACAAGGAACACAGGATCATAAAAAGTTAGAAAATTGTTATATTTTGTCTGTAAGTCAAGAATAGGTAAAGAATATTTTTGTTAAAAAGAACTTTACAAAATCAAATTGATAAGTATTTTTAGGTTAACAATTCAAAATATATAAAGAGAGGAGGTATTTAAAATGGGAACTAAGGGAAGAGAGATAGTTGGTTTGGATGTTGACCAGCTTATCCAGTTGTTGAACAAGGCGCTGGCGGATGAATGGCTTGCCTATTACCAGTACTGGATTGGAGCAAAGGTGGTCAGCGGTCCGTTGAGAGGGCAGGTGGTTGCCGAGCTGGAGGAGCATGCAGCAGATGAGCTCAGGCATGCCGGGATGCTGGTGACCAGGATTCTGCAGCTGGGCGGAACCCCGATTCTCAAACCGGAGGACTGGTATAAGATTACCAACTGCGGATACGATGCTCCGGAAGACCCTTCCGTAAAGAAGATCCTGGAGCAGAACATCAAGGGGGAACAGTGCGCCATCGACGTCTATAATAAACTGGTTGAGCTCACCAAGGACAAAGATCCTATCACTTATCCTGTGGTGGTGGAAATCCTTGCCGACGAGGTGGAGCACGAGGACGATCTTCAAGCCCTTATGGAGGACCTTGAAAGGAAATAACAAAAGGAGAAGAAAAAATGACCGAAAGATACCAGGTGTACAAGTGTGAGATCTGCGGGAACATCGTCGAGGTTCTGCACCAGGGACAGGGTCAGCTGGTTTGCTGCAATAAGCCGATGATACTCATGGAGGAAAAGACCGAGGATAAGGGAATGGAAAAGCATGTGCCGGTGATAGAGAGTACGGAGGCCGGGATAAAGGTGAAAGTGGGATCGGTTCCTCATCCCATGGAGGATAAGCACTATATAGAATGGGTGGAAATCCAGACCCAGAAAGGCGCTTTCAGAAAGTTTCTGAATCCGGGTGAAAGCCCGGAAGCCGAGTTTAAGATCGCAGATGATATTCTCAAAGCACGGGAATACTGTAACGTTCACGGGCTCTGGATCAAAAAGTTGTAAAAGAGTGAGAACCTTTTAAAAGGAACTAAATAAGATGATCAATTTCAAGGTGGTCAGGCAACCGTTGAAAGTTATCTGCATTCAAATTTTGACACTTTCGGTATCTTTGACTTCTTTCTTCACAGGTATTTCTTTTGCGGCAAAATTAAGCCAGGATACCGAAATGTGTCTTTCCTGCCATTCTATGCTTAGCCCGGGGATTAAGGCTGATTGGGGCAATAGTCTTCATTCGAAGATCATACCCTCCGAGGCTTTGAGAAGGGATAAATTATCCCGGAGGATTTCTAATGAGAGCATTCCGGAAGAGCTTTCCAACACGGTGGTGGGGTGTGCTGAGTGCCATACCATGAATGCAGAAAAACACGCAGATTCCTTTGAGCACAACGGCTTTGAGGTTCACATCGTGGTCACCCCGGAGGACTGTGCAACCTGCCATCCCACCGAAAGAGGGGAGTATGAGAAAAACATAATGTCTTCTGCTTACCTTAACCTAACCGGCAATCCGGTTTATCAGGGTTTGATCAATTCGGTTAATGGAATTCAGAAATTTGATGAGATGAAGTTATCCTACACATCTCCGGACGAAAAAACCGGTTTCGAATCCTGTTTGTACTGCCACGGAACCGATGTTAAGGTAAAGGAGATGAAATCCCGGGAAACGGATTTCGGTGAGTTGGAATTTCCGGTTCTTTCCGGATGGCCCAATCAGGGAGTGGGACGAAAAAATCCTGACGGGAGTTTAGGCTCCTGCACCTCCTGTCATACCCGTCACCATTTTTCCATCCGGATGGCCAGAAAGCCCTATACCTGCTCGGAATGCCACAAGGGACCCGATGTCCCAGCTTACAAAGTTTATATGGTCAGCAAGCACGGAAACATCTTCTCCTCTGTGGAGAAAGATTGGAATTTTGAGAACGTCCCCTGGACTGTGGGAGGCGATTTCACCGCTCCCACCTGTGCCACCTGCCATGCAAGCCTGATCGTCACCGCTGATGGAGAGGTTATGGCTGAGAGGACCCACCAGATGAATGATCGGCTGTGGAGGCGGATTTTCGGGGTGATATATTCCCACCCTCATCCCAGATCTCCTAACACTTCTATCATAAAGAATAAAGCCGGATTGAATTTACCCACCGAGCTTACCGGTGAACCGGTAGCAGAATTTCTGATCGATGAACAGGAACAAAGCCAAAGGCAAAGGAGAATGCGGAGGGTGTGCCTTTCCTGTCACAGCACCCAGTGGGCGGACCAGCAATTCGAACGTTTTGAGAATACCATCAGGACAACCGACGAGATGACTTTGACTGCCACCAAGGTTTTAATCACCGCATGGGAGAAAGGAGCAGCACAGGGCTTGCCTCAGAATGCTGACATCTTTGATGAAGCCATTGAGAAAAAATGGGTGGAGCAGTGGCTTTTCTTTGCCAATTCCACACGCTTCGCTTCTGCCATGGCTGGTGCTGATTATGGTGTTTTTGCCAGCGGGCGATGGTACATGTCCAAAAATCTGCAGGAGATGAAAGACTGGCTGGAATTTAAGCTAAAGGAGGAAAAATAGCAGGTATATTCTTTTTAATTATTTTTTTGTTAACTGCTAATAAAATTTCTCTTGATTTAAACAGACGGATTGATAAATTATAGGCGGATAAGTTTTTAAGGCAAAGTGTATAAAATACCTCAAAAAAAAACAACAAACTGAAAGGAGAGAATCCGGTGGGATACTATAAGTCAATAAGAGCATTTGCTCTGCTGTTAGTTTTTGTGGTAATAGCTTTAATCCTTTCGTCCTGCGCTACTCCGGAGCACAAGCTGATTCCCAGAGAGGTTCTTTTTGGAAATCCGGTTAAATCTAATGCTCAGATATCGCCGGATGGGACTAAGATGGCTTACCTTGCACCGGTGAACAACGTGTTGAACGTTTGGGTGAAAACCATTGGAAAGGAAGATGATAAAGCAGTTACCAAGGATGACAATCGGGGAATTCACCGTTATTTCTGGGCAGCCGATTCAAAACACATAATGTATTTGCAGGATGTGGGAGGGAACGAGAACTTCCGTCTTTATGGTGTGGATCTGGAAACCGATGATATTAAGGATTTCACCCCTTTCGAAAATGTGAGGGTGGAGATCGTTGACCGCAACAAACATTTTCCCAATGAGCTTCTGATTATGATGAACAAAGAGAATCCCCAGGTTTTTGATATATATCACCTGGATTTGACCTCCGGGGAGCTTGAGATGACAGCCAGAAATCCGGGCAACATCGTTGGTTGGGTGGCTGATCCAAACTTGAAGGTTCGTTGTGCTATGGCTTCGAATCCTGAGGGAGGGTTAGATCTTATGTATCGGGCAAACGAGAAAGCTTCCTGGAAAAAAGTAATCGCTTGGGGTTCAGATGATGCTTTGAACAGTGGACCGATTAGTTTTACCAAAGATGGAAAATCACTTTACTGTCTCGATTCCCGAGATGCCAATGCGGGACGGCTGGTGAAAATCGACATTGCTACTGGAGATATGAAAGAGATCATCGCCGAGGATCCCCAATATGATGTTTCCGATGTGATGATTCATCCAGACACATACGAGATCCAGGCTGTCAGTTTTGTCAAAGCTCGGAGGGAGTGGAAGATTCTGGATGAGTCGGTCAAGGATGATTACGAGCTTATTTCAAAACTCGATTACGGTGACTATTCGGTTCGCGACAGGGATAACGCCGATGATACCTGGGTGGTTGGTTTTACCAAGGATAATGGGCCGGTATCCTATTGGGCGTTTGATCGCAAGGCTAAAAAAGGGACCTTCCTCTTTGATAGCCGACCGATATTGAAAAACTATAATTTAGCCCAAATGGAGCCAATATCTTTCAAATCAAGAGATGGATTTACTATTTATGGTTACATTACCTATCCTGTGGGAGAAGGGAGAAATAATTTACCAATGATTCTTAATGTGCATGGAGGCCCCTGGGCACGGGATACCTGGGGATATAATGGGGAAGCCCAATGGTTTGCCAACCGAGGATACGCCTGTTTGCAGGTGAATTTCCGCGGTTCAGCTGGTTATGGCAAGGATTTCATTAATGCATCTAATAGGGAGTGGGGGGGTAAGATGCACGATGATTTAGTGGATGGAGTTAACTGGGCTATAGATAATGGTATTGCTGATCCTGAGAAAATCGCCATATATGGTGGCTCATATGGGGGATATGCTGCTCTGGTTGGGGCTACATTTACCCCTGATCTTTTTTGCTGTGCAGTGGATATCGTCGGTCCCAGCAACCTGATTAGCTGGATTACATCAATTCCTCCATATTGGGCTCCTATGAGAGCGCTCTTATACAAGAGAATCGGCAACCCGGAGACCGAGGAGGAATTTTTAAATTCCCGTTCCCCGCTTTTCAAAGTGGACCAGATAAAAATCCCGATGCTTATCGCTCAAGGCGCCAACGACCCGCGTGTCCCTCAGGCAGAATCCGAACAGATAGTTGAGGCGATGAAGGAGAAGGGAATAGACTATGAATATATGCTATTTCCTGATGAAGGTCACGGATTTGCCAAGCCGGAAAACCGTCTCAAGTTCTATGCTGCCGCAGAGAAGTTTCTGGCAAAGCATTTAGGCGGAAGATACCAGGAGGGTGAATAGGGTAAATTAATCATATTTATAAAATTCATTTAAATGTTAAGGTCCCGGACTGAAACTGGTCCGGGTCTTAACATTTTTTCTTTTAATCTTAGCCTGATTGGCAAAAAGTGTGATTATATCATAATCTTAAGCAGCTGGAGTCATAAATTACTTGACATCTGAGAAGGTATTTATGATAATAGTAAATATTCTTATTTGTAAGTTGGATTTTTGAAGAGGAAGCTGAACAAAATTTTTGCTTGCAAGTTGATGAAGATCAAAGTACTGTTCTTATGTACTACCAACTCCTGCCGTTCTCAGATGGCAGAGGGTATCTTGAAAGCGAAAGGGGATAAATTTGAAGTATATAGTGCCGGTTCGAAATCGACTTTTGTAAATCCCAGGACGAAAAGGGTTATGGATGAGATAGGGATAGACATTTCAAAGCAAAGAAACAAAGAAGTTACTGAATTTGTCGGTCGAAAATTCGATTATGTGATAACCCTTTGTGGTGAGGATGACAAGGATTTTTGTCCGACTTTTTCAGGAGAGGTAGAAAGAAAATTACACTGGAATTTTAAAGATCCTGCTGAAGCAGAAGGAGAAGAAAGGGAGGTTTTCGCAGTTTTCAAAGAAGTAAGGGATCAGATTAAAGATAAAATAGAGGACTTTGCCAAAGCGATAAAGGAGGAAATATCATGACTGAACTTTCAGGTAAAAAAAAGGAAGTTTTAAAAGAGATGATAAAAAAACTCAACCAGGGGGAAGACCCTGATAAGTTGAAGGAGAAATTCAAAAAGGTGTTCGGGGACGTTACACCCACTGAAATATCCAAGCTTGAACAGGAGCTTGTAAAGGAGGGTGTGCCACAAGAGGAAATCCACATGCTATGTGAGGTCCACCTGGCGGTATTCCAGGAATCGCTTGAAAAACAGAAAACTCAGGCTCCTCAAGGTCATCCCATTCGCATTCTTATGGAGGAGCACGAGATCATGTTGAGGTTAGCCTGTGAGCTTAAGGATATTGCAAAAAGGATAAACCAGGCAAAGGGTTTTAAATCAGCAGAAAAAGAGATTAAAAATCTGGATCCCCTGATCAGGCATTTCGAGGAATCTGATAGTCACTATCTGAGGGAGGAAAATGTTCTTTTCCCTTATCTGGAGAAGCACGGCATTACCCAGCCTCCTAAAATGATGTGGATGGAGCATGACAAAATAAGGGAGATAAAAAAAGAGATTTACAGACTTTTAGAGGAACGGGGTAAGATGGTTTTTAAGGGATTTGCGGAGAGATTGAACCAGGAGGCTAAGTCCTTATCGGATATGCTCTCAAGCCATTTCTTTAAGGAGAATAACATTCTTTTCCCCACTTCACTGAAGGTTGTGAAAAAAGATGAGTGGAAAGAGATAAGGGCTCAATTCGACGAGCTGGGATACTGCTCTTTCACTCCCCAGCCAAAAGAGATGCCAGAGGAAAAGGAGGAAGCAACCTTTTCAGAATCGACGTCGAAAAGGAAGGTTGATTTTGAGACCGGTGATATGACCGATGAGGAGATCGAATCTGTTTTCAACTCCCTGCCGGTGGACATTACTTTTATCGATAAAGATGATAGGGTTAGATACTTCAGCCAGACCACCGAAAGAATATTTGTCAGGACCAAGGCGGTAATTGGGAGAAAGATTCAGGCATGCCATCCCCAGAAAAGCCTTCATCTGGTTAATCAGATATTGAACGATTTCAGAGCTGGCAAAAGGGATGTAGCTGAGTTCTGGATCAATCTTGAGGGGAAACTTATTCATATCCGTTACTTCCCGGTCTGGAATAAAAAAAGCGAGTATTTAGGATGCGTTGAGGTAACCCAGGACATAACTGAAATCAAAAAGATCAAAGGGGAAAAGAGATTGTTATAAACGCTTATAATCTGGAAAAGCATAACTTCATTACTTATGGCATATGTTAGTTTCTTTGGCTTGATAGTGTTTATTTTAGTAAATTGAAAGGTACCCAAAACCATAAGGGATTTAATTAAAAAGTCAGGATGAGTTATGAATAGAAAATATTTGCTAAAAGCAATCAATATTATACTATTCGTTATAATATTGTGCCAGGCAGCAACCGGAATCGGTCATGATTACATCAAGGAAGAGTCATTCGAGAGAATTCACTCTGCTGGTGGGATAATATTGGTACTGTTTGTGCTAATTCATCTTGTACTGAACTGGGGATGGATCAGATCAAGCTATTTTGCGAAAGCAAAGAAAAATGACAAAATATAAATTAACTAAAACCAAGGAGGTAAATCATGAGGGGTAAAGCCGTAATAATATTCTTAGCCTATCTTCTGCTTGCTTCCACTTCCTTCTCCCAGCAATGTGTTGATTGCCACAAAAGGACAACACCCAATATCGTATCCGATTGGCAGGTAAGCAAGCACAGCCACAATGAGATTGGCTGCTCAATGTGCCACGGTGACCAGCATACATCAGTTCAAGATGTTGCAGAAGCTCGGATTCCAACACCCCAAACCTGTAATCTTTGTCATAGTACCAAAGTTGAGCAATTCGGGGCTGGCAAACATTCATTTGCCTGGGCAGCGATGAAAGCCATGCCCACCGCTCACTGGCAGCCTATGGCTTTGATGGAGGGGATGAAGGGATGCGGGGGATGTCACAAGATCGGACTTAAGACCGAGGGGGAAATTGAGGAGTTGAAAAAAGATGGTGCCGGCTTTGGAGTGGCTTCCTGCGACGCCTGTCATACCCGTCATATATTCTCAGTGGATGAAGCCAAACAGCCCCAGGCTTGCCGAACCTGCCATATGGGGATTGATCATCCCCAGTGGGAGATGTATTCCTCCTCCAAGCACGGGGTAAGATACCTCTTGAAGCAGAAAAAGATTTTACCGGAGACCGTAGCTGCACCCACTTGCCAGAGCTGTCACATGCAAGAGGGAGATCATGCCGTAAGAACCGCCTGGGGATTTCTAGCGGTAAGGCTTCCCCTGCCCCAGGATGAAAAATGGGCGGAGGATCGTTCAGTGATCTTACAAGGTTTGGGAGTGCTCGATCCCGATGGAAATCCTACTCCCAGATTGGATGTTGTTAAAGCTGCTGACCTTGCCCGGCTTACCCAGGAGGACTGGCAGACCGAAAGAGACAAGATGATAAAAACCTGTAACCTTTGCCACTCTGTTAATTTCGCAAAAAATGAACTGGAAAAAGGGGATCATATGATCAAGGAGGCTGACCATCTTTTGGCTGAGGCGATTCGGATTGTGGCTGCTTTATACCAGGATAAAATACTTACCACGCCAGAGACCTATGCTTATTCGTTTCCGGATTTGCTCACTTTTCACGATGCGCCTACCGTTATCGAGCAGAAGCTTTTTTTAATGTTTCTCAAACACAGGATGAGAACCTTTCAGGGGGCTTTTCACGCCAATCCGGATTATGCTTTATGGTATGGCTGGAGCGAAATGCAGATGGATTTAACCGAGATCAAAACCCTGGCTGAGGAGATACGAAAGGGAAGATAAAAAAAGGGAGTCGGAGATTTAAAAATTTTGTTTTTAGCTTTCAAATTTTGTAAAGCTTAAGGTAGCTTCCTGCGTTTGCTTTAAGAAAGTCGTATTACTGTTGGTAAAAGCATATTAGTTTTTCTGAGGTAGATTTAAGGATGTGAGCAAAGATGTTTACTAAGAGGGTCTTACCTTTAAAAGGAGGTTTTGGTCTTGAGAAAACTTGGTATTAAATTTTGTTTTTTCATCTTTATTTTTACGTCGACCGTAACCTGCACGGATAATACTCAGAAAAAAGAGGCCAAAGAAGTCGAGGTTTTGGAGCTCAAAGAATATCAGGGAAAAAAACTCTCCTCCATAAAGGACTTCAGGGAAAATTCGATAAAGGGGCCACAGTATATAAATAAAAAAGACTACAGACTGAAAATAGGCGGGATTGTTGCTAATCCAAAGATTTATACCTATGACGAAATTATCGAACACCAAACTCAGAAAAAGGTCGTTACCTTAAATTGTGTGGAAGGCTGGAGTGTAACCATCCTCTGGGAAGGTATTCTATTGAGAGAATTGTTAGAAGAGGCTGAAGTTGACTCAAAAGCTAAAGTGGTCATACTTCATGCTCAGGATGGATATTCCACCTCCTTTCCTCTGGGGTATATAATGGATAATGGGATAATAATTGCCTTTAAGATGAATGACTTAATCCTTCCGCCTGAAAGGGGATTTCCTTTTCAACTGGTGGCTGAGAATAAATGGGGATACAAGTGGATAAAATGGATAACCAAAATTGAGCTATCGGACAATGAGGATTTCAGAGGTTACTGGGAAAGTCAAGGTTATTCCAATGACGGTGATTTGGGTAAAAGTTTTATTGAAGAGCGATGAGTTGTCTTTTTAAAAGCAAGTGAGTAATGGGACAATTCAGAAAAAACATCAAACAGTGATTTTATGAATTTGGATTTAATAAGGTGACAATAAAGAGTTAAGAGTAGGGAGGTGTTTAAATGCAGGAGGGTGTATTTACTTTTCTGGTGGGGGGTAAAGCAGGTGAGGGGGTGAAGAAGGCAGGCTCGGTCGCGGCAGGAATTTTTGCCGGCATGGGACGCTGGGCATTTGAGATGGATGATTACCAGAGTCTTATCAGAGGAGGTCATAATTTTTCGATTGTCAGCACTGCCCCAAGGAAAATAACCAGTCATTATATGAAAGCAGATCTGGTGGTAGCACTGGACAGAAGAAGCTATGATGCTCATAAAGATGATCTTACAGATGGGGGTACTATAGTTTACAACTCGGATACTTTAAGCGATGTGGAAGGAATAGGCGTGCCCTTGACCAGGGAAGCGAAAAAATACCCCAAACCTGATTTAAGAATGGGTGTGGGTGCGGTGACAATACTTGCAGCTTCTTTGGGATTGGAGAAAGATGATCTGAAGAAAATCGTTGAGTATGAGTATCCACGTGATATCGAGAACAATATTAATTATGCAATGGCTATATATGATATAGTTTATCCTGAAATTAAAAGCAAGTTCAAACTGGATGCTGGAGATAAAAAAAGACCGATCATCTCGGGCAACCAGGCCATAGCTCTGGGAGCAGAAGCAGGTGGGCTGGATTTGTATTTCGCCTATCCCATGACCCCTTCCTCACCCCTTTTACATTATCTTGCCAAATATAGCAAGGAACTTGGGGTGGTCACAGTTCACCCGGAGAACGAGATCGGTGTGATTAATATGGCTATCGGCTCGGTCTTCTGCGGGGCGAAAGCCATGGTGGGGAGTAGCGGAGGAGGTTTTGCCCTGATGCAGGAGGCTTTTTCCCTTGCGGGGATGGTAGAAGCACCTCTTTTTTGTTATCTGGGCTCAAGACTTGGACCATCCACAGGGGTCCCCACTTACACGGCTCAGGGAGATCTGAAATTTGCTCTTCATCAGGGCCAGGGTGAGTTTCCTCGTATCGTTGCCTCTCCAGGCAGCATAGAGGAGGCATTTAACCTTTCCTCCGAAATGCTGGATCTGGTCTGGAGATTCCAGACCCCGGGAATACTCCTTTCTGAGAAGCATCTGGGAGAGAGCTATATGACAGTTGATATAGATGTGAATAAAGCCAAATGGCTCCAACCTCTGATGCATGAAAAAGGTGAGTACAAAAGATACCTTGATACGGAAAACGGTATATCCCCACTTCTGTTTCCACCCTCAAAGAAGCTTATCAAGTGGGATAGCTATGAACATGATGAACTGGGAATTACTACTGAAAATCCCGAGATGATCGCTGAAATGCAGGGAAAAAGGAACAGAAAAACCGAAACGATTGTTGATCATATGAAGACGCTTCACACGGTTAATATCTATGGAGATAAAGGTCCGGTGATTTTCACCTACGGCTCAACCACCATGAGCGTTCTGGAGGCGCTCCAGAGCGGCGATATAGAAGCAGAGGTTGTCCAACCGATATACCTTGAGCCTCTGCCGGTTTGGGAGCTTGAAAAATATAAGGGGATAGAGGTTATAGTGATTGAACAAAGCTGTACAGGGCAGTTCGCATCTTTGCTTTTTGAAAAATGTGGTATCAAAGCAAAAGCAGTCATAAAAAAATTTGATGGAAGGGCTTTTGAACCGGTTGAATTAGCTGCCAAAATAGAGGAGGTGGTATAGGATGGACGATCTGGCAACTTATGCGGAGAACACCTGGTGTCCGGGGTGCGGGAACTTCGGGATACTCAGCGCCTTCAAAAAGGCGGTGAAAAAGCTTGAGGATAAGGGGACTCAAAAAGAGAAGATCATGATCTCCGCTGGCATCGGGTGTCATGCCAAGATCTTTGATTATCTCAAGCTCAGTGGTCTTTATTCGATCCACGGAAGGTCAATGGCAACGGTTCAGGGGATGAAGTTGGCCAATCCTGATCTCAAGGTGGTGGCATTTGCAGGGGATGGGGATGCCTTTTGGGAGGGAATATCCCATCTGATCTTCGCTGCCAAAAGAAACGCTGATATAACTGTAATCATACACGATAATGGCGTTTATGGGCTTACCACCGGGCAATATGCTCCTACCAGTGAAAAGGGTTTTAAAGGGCCCTCCACTCCAGAGGGAAGCGTTGAGGAGCCTCTGAATCCTTTGTCACTTATGCTGGAGTCAAATGCAACCTTTATTGCCAGAGGTTATCCGGTCAAATTAGATCATCTTGCTGATCTTATGGCTCAGGCGATTGAACATGAAGGCTTTTCCTTTGTGGACGTACTACAGCCTTGCGTAACTTTCAACAATACTTACCAGAAATATAATTCTCTGGTTGAAATTTTGGATCATCTACCAGAAAGTTACGATGAGGCAATGAGTATTGCAAAAAGAAAGGATAAGCTGCCTTTAGGTATAATCTACAAAAGTGAAAAAACTCCGTTTCATAAACTGCTGTATGGAGACTTTAATCCCGTTATGAATAGCATGCCCCGGGAGAAAAGAAGGGAAAACATTGCCAGGCTGCTTTCACTATGATGGAAGGTGAGAGCTGAAATTGCTGAGATAGAAAGCGTTTTTCTGAGGTCAAAAGCTAAATAAGAACTTTGACATTTTTAGGTTTAACATACATAATAGTTTTGCAAAAGATTTTAGGTATTGAAAAAATGCAGGTTTATAAGTTTAAAACTGTCTTAAATTTTAAAGTCAATCAAAACATTTCATAGCAAAAGAAGATGACGATTTTAATGATGCTGGTATTCAAAAATAAAGGAGGTTTTAAGGATGGATTCAGATATTACCCCTGATGCAGAACTGGATTGCGTAGGTCTCTATTGCCCCATGCCAATTGCCATGACCAAAGAGAAGATCGAGCAGATCCAGGTGGGGCAGGTTTTGAAGGTGGAGGCTGATGACCCGGCTGCTGAGGAGGATACCAAAAGATGGGCTAAAAGAACAGGACACAAGATTCTGAAATTTGAAAAAGAGGGGACGATACTGACCTTCTATATACAGAGAACCAAGTAATACTTAAGTGGAAGAGATTTTTTTATAATGGATCAGATAGAAAGGAGTTATAATAAAAAGAGGAGAAGAAAATGAAAGATGAAAAAGCAATCCTGTACGTTCAAACCAGTGACCAGCCTGAAAGGCAGTACTCACCTCTGGTTTTGGCTCAAACAGCGAAAGCAATGGATCTCAATCCCAGGCTCTATTATCTGGGCAAGGGACTGAAGATTCTTATTCCCGGAGCAGCCGAGAAGGTAAAACTCGGTACTTTCCCCAGTGTGATGGAGATGATTGAAAACACTCAAAAGATGGGAATCGAGATTTACGTATGCGAGGCCTCCAAGCAAATGTTGGGCTGGGAGAAGGTCGAGTTGATACCGGGAGTGAAGATAGTTGGTGCAGCAACCCTTAATGACTTGGCTTTGGAGTCTGGTACCACAATGTGGTTTTAACCAAAATCAGAGGATACCTAAATGGAGAGAATTTACCTAGACCATGCTTCAGCCTCACCTGTTGATCCCAGAGTGCTGGAGTATGCTGAGCAGTATTTAAAACTTAGATTTGGGAATCCCTCGACCCTTCATTCCAAAGGATTGGAGGCAAAAAAAGCCCTTGAGGATGCCAGGGGAAAAATAACAGAGCTTATCAATGCTGAGAGCGAGAGTTCAATTATCTTCACCAGTGGAGCCACCGAGTCGAACAACTTGGCCATCAAAGGAGCTGCAATGAGGAACATTCAAAAGGGGAAAAAGGTTGCAGCCAGCACCATAGAACACATCTCAGTTCTTAATCCGATAAAGGAACTTCAGAAAAGTGGTTGGGAGTTTAATCTTATACCGGTGGATTCCACTGGCCTGGTGGATACAGAAAAAATGAATGCCATCCTGACTGAGGACACTACTGTGGTCTCGATAATGTATGCCAACAATGAAATAGGAACCATACAACCTATAAGTGAAATAAGCAGGGTAGTACATGAGAAAAGCCTGTATTTGCACGTCGATGCGACCGCGGCTGGAGGTAGAATACCTGTAGATGTGCAAAATGATGGTATCGACCTGTTAACTTTATCTTCGAACGACATGTACGGACCCCAAGGAGCAGGTGCATTGTATGTAAAGCCAGGGGTAAAGCTTCAGCCGATCCTTCCTGGTGGGGGACAGGAACGAGGACTTAGATCCGGGACAGAAAATATATTTACCATCGCTGGTATGGGGGAGGCAGCACGGATAGCTAAAAACGAAATGGTTGAGGAAAGCCGTAGATTGGAAAAGATGAGGGATAAGCTGATCGAGGAGATACTGAGAATCGAAGAATCGTATCTTACCGGCCATCCCACCCAAAGGCTTCCTCACCATGCCAGCTTCCGGTTCAGTAGAATAGAAGGAGAAAGCATTCTGTTGAATTTGGATATGGGTTACAATATTCAAGTATCCACAGGATCCGCGTGTACTTCCAGGACCTTAGAACCCTCGCATGTACTTCTGGCAATAGGCTTAAAACATGAGGAGGCTCATGGATCGATGATCATAACCCTGGGAAGATCAAACAAGATCGATGAGATACCAAGGATTGCAAAGGGCGTAAAGGAAACCGTTGAAAGATTAAGAAAACTTTCGCCATTATAAGAATGGAGGTGATTGAATTGACCGAAACAGGTTACAGCAAGAAAGTATTGGAGCACTTTATGAATCCCAAGAATGTAGGAGCCATAGAAAATCCGGATGGCTATGGGAAGGTGGGAAATCCGGTGTGTGGAGACTTGATGGAGATGTTTATTAAAGTCAAGGACGATACTATAACCGAGATAAAGTTCAAGACTTTTGGCTGCGGTTCGGCTATTGCCACCAGCAGCATGGTGACCGAGATGGCAAAAGGGATGCATGTGGATGATGCTTTGAAAATTACCAGGAATGATGTCGCTGATGAACTTGATGGTCTCCCTCCAAAAAAAATGCATTGTTCCAACCTGGCAGCCGATGCACTTCATGCTGCAATTAAGGATTATAAAGCAAAAAAAACAGGTAAAAAGTAGTAACAGGGATTATTCGATTCAGAACCCACTGGAATACTCTTGAAAAAGGTCGAATTTGTGAACAGATGCAGTGGGAATAAGTGAAAATAATTTGAGCGTGACTTCCAACGAAGAAAAGATAGTAAATGCCATAGAGAAGTTCAAAAGGTATAGAGTACCGGAGGCGAAAGCGAAATTACTTTCCTCTGACAAAAAATCGTTCAAGATAGAATTTACAGGACCGTTCTGTCTTTCCTGCGGATTTTTTGATTATTTTGATGATTTTAAAATCTTTTCCCAGGAGATAGGTTTAGAAATCGAGATTACTGAAATAGAAGAGAAAAGTGATGGGGCGGTTGTTGAGTTCATAATAGAAGAATAGAAATTTGGGGAAAGCAATTTCAATCATATTAATTTTATGTAGGGACGACCCTTGTGGTTGCCCTTTGGATTTTGGGAGAGGATAAAGACCCACCTCTACGATTTTTGACTGTCATTGTGGGCCCGAAGGGCGCGGCAATCTCTGTCCATAGGGGATTGCTTCCCCCGCTAGGGGCGGATTCGCAATGATATTTTAAATGAAAATTCCCCACGAGCAAGACTCGTGAACTATCATCTTAGGAAATCCTATCCGAAACTCGCCGGTCCTACTGGTGAGCGTTTAGTTTTTTAAGTGGATACTTTATGACGGTAGGTCTCTATCGGTTCCAGGGTGAATAGGATTTTTCCGTTTTTGAAAAGGGCAACATTTCCATTGTTCTCCGATACCACCACAGCTAAGGCTTTGGTCTTTTTGGTGATATAGGCTGAGGCATTGTGCCTGGCACCAAAGCCTTTTAAAATCTGAACTTCCTCCTTGGGCATCAGAAGAAGCCTTCCGGCTGCGTTGACCACCCCATCCCATTTTATGAGAAAAGCCCCGTCGATCTGAGCGAACTCCTTGATCGATTCCTGAACTTCGGGATCCATTATGTTTTTCTGTTTCTCCTCGTATCCCTTGAAAGGATTAAAGGTGATCTGACGGGAAAGCTTCAATACATTAGCGGTATCTCCGATGACGAATATGGTTCCCACCGGTTTGCCACCATGACCGAACGTTCCAATTTCTGTGGCTATGTCCAGAACCGATTTTATTACCTCAAGTTCCGCATCCGTTCCCATTTCCTGTCCTTTGGGAACGGATAGCTCGGTAAAGGGCTTGCCCACCTTCAGTACCATAATGCTGTCCAAGATGTTTCTTGAGACCGGCCCGGAAAGGCAGACTATCTTTTCATCTTTTTTTATCATTTTTTTGGACATGGCGGTGATTATCGCATGTCTGATCCGGGAGAATCTTGCCAGGCGGAAAGGAGAAGAATACAAGACTTCGTATCCAGCCCTTTTATAGCTCTGGCAGAGTTTTTTGGAATGGAAAATAAGTATCAGTTTAATGTTTTTAGCGGCTTTCTCCAGCCACTCCTTGTTGATCCTGCCTATGGCTAAGATGAGAATCGCTTTGGCTTTCACCTTCTTAGCCAGAAAGAAGGCTGCATCTAATACTGCTTCGCTTCCCAGTTTTGAATTGATCCTTTTTTGCATAATCGTATTATATATTTCGACAGATTCTTTTCTGCCATAATATAAAAACAGAAAAGGGATTAGTCAATTCGAAAATCAGTAAAACCAACAACCTCGAGAAAAATGCCAAATGTAGAAAGTGACGATACGTATATTGTTTTTTGGATTTTTGAGATTACATATCTAATCGCTTGACTTTTTTTATGGAATGAGTTTTTTAATTTTATCATTTCTTAAAAATGAGGAGGAGATATGTTTTTACAAAAATTAATGTCGACACTTTTATTTGTTTTTTTGTGCTTGGTTTTTACTTTAAATTCTTCTTATGCTCAAGAGGGAAATTTTCGCTTTGCTGTTATAGGAGACAGGACCGGTAGTCACCAGCCCGGAGTTTTCCCTAAGGCGGTGGAGGAGGTGAATCTGTTGAAACCCGATATCGTTCTGACCGTGGGGGATTATATTGAGGGGTATACCATAGACACAACGGCGCTAAATCAGGAGTGGGATGAGTTCTTTGAGATCATGGAAAAGCTTGAAGCTCCCTATTATCTTGTTCCGGGAAATCACGACATCACTTACGACGAATGCGAGCCGGTATACAGAAAAAGGGTTGGAGAGCCCTACTATTCTTTCGATTACCAAAATACCCACTTTGTGATGTTGGATGTCAGCCGGGTGGAGAAATCGGAAGATGTTCCACAGGAGCAGATAGAGTGGTTAACCTCCGATCTGGAGAAAAACAAGGGAAAGGAAAACATTTTCGTCTTTTATCATAAACCCTTATGGGTTGTCTCGATAGAGGATAAAGAGGAGGATAAGCTTCACCAGATTTTCAAAAAATACGGGGTGGATGCGGTTTTCAGCGGACATTACCACCATTATTTCTCTGGTGAAGTCGAGGGGATAAGATACATCTGCGTGGGAAGCTCAGGAGGGGCGATGGATATCGATTCAGAGAATTTAGGATTTTTCTACCATTATCTCTGGTGCACGGTTGATGGGGATAAACTGGATGTAGCGTTAATCGACTTAGGAAGTTTAAAGGACGTTGATTTCGTGAATATAGAGGAGGAGCTGGTTATAGATGGTCTTTTGTATGATCAAACCCTGGTTGATCTTTCCCCTCTTTTGGTTGGTGAGGGAGGTGAAGGCTGGTCCGGATCATCATTTTTAAATATTACAAATGTCGATACTGGAATGCTTGAAGATACGGTTCGATGGAGGTTTTCGGACAACTGGAATATAAGCCCATCTGTTATTCCAATAGAGGTTGCTCCCTCGGGTACCGAGAAATTGAATTTCCGATTCGATCTAAAAGGAGATATCTATCCTCTTCCTCAATGTGGATTCAAATACAGTTTTGGCAGAGGCAAAAGCTACGATTATAAAAATGCTATTTTGGTTAAAAGGGAAGCCCGGTGTAATGAAAAGAAGAAATCCATTAAGATCGATGGTAAGTTGGATGATGATGAATGGGGAGCTTTTGTGCCAGAAGAATACTTTGGTTCCCCTGATGGCAAAACCACCAAAGTTGAGCCAAGCAAATTCTTTTTTGCCTATGATAAAAAAAACCTCTATTTAGCTGTTTTTTGTGAGGAGAGTGAAAAAGAAAATATAATTGCCAAAGCTGAAAAACAGGATGGGGCGGTTTATGCGGAGGACTGCGTGGGATATTTCATCTGCCCGGATCCGGAAAAAAACGAGGTTTACCAGATATACTTCAATCCCAAGGGGATAGCCTTTGACCAGCTTATTCTGATTAAAGATGATCAGGTCTCGGATGTGAAAAGACAGTGGAATGGAAAATATAAAGTTGCCACTCAGATAGGTGATGATTTCTGGAGTATCGAGGCACAGATTCCCTTTTCCGTTTTTAAAACTGAAGCAGAAGAAGGGGATGTCTGGCAGATTAATTTCAGGAGAAAGCAGAAAAGGCTGAATTCTTCCTCAGACTGGGTGGTGCCGATAGATTACGTTCCCAAGAAATTTGGGTACTTGAGGTTCGAATAACAAAAAAACGATAACCTACGTTGCCCTCCCTGGACGGGCAGGCAACGTGGGAGATAAAAATTTTTATGTTAAACTTAGTCTTAGACATAGAAACCATCCCCTGCGACGAGGAAACAAGAAAGAATTTACCTGAGATATCCCCTCCAGCAAGGCTTAAAACCGAAAAGCAGATCTCCGAATGGAAAAAGAAGCTGCTTCCCAAATTAGAGGAGGAGCGATTCATCCTGACCGCTTTGAATCCCAATTACGGTCGAATCTTCTGTATCGGGATGTTTTTGTTCGACACAGAAAAAGATATTTACCAGGCTTTATCTTTGTATGGAAACCAGGAAAAAGAGCTTTTAAAAGAGTTCTGGCAGAAATTAAAAGAGAATAACTACCCCTATGTAATAACCTACAACGGGTTGGGCTTTGATCTCCCCTTTATCTGGAAAAGGTCGGTAATACTCGATGTTCAGGGAACCAAAGAATTCAATCTCAGGCGTTATACCACGGATTATAACTACGACATAATGGCGGTGTGGTCAAACTGGGACCAGAGGAATTTCATTAAATTAAATGAGCTTTCAAAGATATTGGGGGTTGAGTCAAAAAGCGGGAGCGGTGCTGAGGTTCATGGTATGTGGCAAAAGAGTGAATATAAAGAGATAGCAGAGTATTGTATGCAGGATGTTTTCGTCACCTACCAGTGCTTTTGCAGGTTGAGTTTTTTAACTGCAATTGAGCATTCGAAAATAGATATCGAATATAAGGAGTTCTTCTAGTTTCAAAGTAGGCGGGGATTTACAATCCATTTGTCTCTGGAGTGTTAGCCTTCAGGCTAACTTTGTCAGGCAAAGCCTGACCTGAGTTACGTTTTTATTGAGTAAACCCTTTCGGGTTTACAAGTCAAGCTGAAAGCTTGACACTCCAGTATCTTTTTGTTATTTCGACTCCGCCCCTGGCGGGAGAAGCAATCCCCCAGGGAAAGAGATAAAATGTGGTGTCAGGAGTTTCCTCCTGACACCACCCACTGTCGGGAGGTAACTCCCGACAGCACAGATCTTTATAAGTTACAAGGGGGTGAACCGCCCTTTAACTTGTAGTTGGCTAAATAGATTGCGTCTCCTAAATTGGCTATGTTATCGCAGTTAACATCTCCGGCCTCATAAGGCCTGAGCTCGAATCCAGGTTTACCAAAATATACATTAGCTATGGTTATAACATCGGATAAATCCATATTCCCATTTCCATCCGCATCCCCGTGCCAGACCCAGGCACAATGGGTATAGCCGGATCGATCCTCGAAATTTGTGCTCCCCATCTTTCCCACAACCGAAGGCTGTCCACCAGTGGAGATCCTCTCCAGGAAGTTGGCTGAGCTTGCCCTTCCACCGAATCCATCCAAAACATCGGTTACCAGTCTGAAATTCTGGGCTTGAGAGTTAGCTAAAAAGGTAAAGGAAGTCAAAAGGCAAACCACCAGTAAAAACACCAATGATTTAATAATATTTGATCTGTTCATTTTCTGAACACCTCCAAAGTTTCAGTTACCTCTTTGCCTCAAGTCTTTTTTCCTGATTTACTTTCCTTTGTTCCCGCTGCTGGTCTTGAAGCTGCTTCTGCTCCTCCATTTTCTTGAGCAGTTCATAGCGGGTGCCGTACTCCTTGCCCAATCCATAGGCTTCAGGATGGAGATATTTGCCCTTTTCCTTCAAAGGCTTGTCAACCTCCGCCTGTATCCGGTTCGCTTCAGCCCAGGGATCCTTGCGGATGCCGCTTACCTGCCAGGAGACCTTCATCCCCGGCTCGCCACCAGCTATGGCAAACTGATTGCCGGATATCTCTGTCGCAACGAAAACCGGAGCAAAACCGCCAATACAGGTAAGCTGGTAACGGAAATCCTTGTTCAGGGCTTCAAAATAATCGGGAAGCTCAATCGTTGCTTCTCCTCTTTCGTCCAGTACTACGTTGCCGTTGTAAACGTTCATCATATCCGGAGATTCCACAAGGGAGTGCTGGAGGTATCTGTTTTCCGGGTCAAGGGGGTGATCCATCTTAACCGAGCCAAGGGGCTGATAAATGCTTCCCT
>LJUW01000087.1 GCA_001304315.1 candidate division Zixibacteria bacterium SM23_73_2
CTCGGAAGTGTAGAAGTCGAAAGAGAAATCTATGCCATTATAGCTGCCATCCACCACATAAGCCGGGAACCAGTAGGTGCCCGGAGAGAGGTTGAACCACCACATCCTGGGTCTGCTCTCACCGCTGGGACAGTCCACGAATGCCACCGCTCCACTGTCAGCTAAGGCGGAGATGTAACCATAACAATCGGGTGGGCACTCGTCATAAAGCACCACACCAACCGTATAGATATAGGCGGTGGTGGGACAGTAATCGACATAGACGTAGTTGCAAGCTTCGGTAAGCTCGAATTTATACCAGACTGCGTTCCAATCCAGAACTCCCGGACAGTCCACCGTGGCACCAATTGTCGTTCCGGTAACGGTTTGACCGCTGGTGATGACCTCGGCATCCTGGCACTCGTCGTTGGGAGGTGGGGGAGCGGATTCGGTGATGTAGAGGTCGAACTGGTCTATGCAATCCGGGGAGGGCCAGGTGTCGACCATTATGTAATAGGTTCCGGGATCGAGGTGAACCACGCTCATGCCGTGAGCTGAGATGGAGGAGTTTGTGGAAAAGGCGATACAGGGATCACCGGGAGGGCACGCATCATCGATACAGATTCCGGTCCAGGCGGTGGTCCAGGGCTCCAAAGTTATGTCCACGTTGGTAGCGGAGGTAACGACCAGCTCGTATATAATGTCCTCACCGCCGTCGTAATAGCCCAGGCAGGTGTTCTCGTAATCGTTGCCCCGGCCGCAGGTGGTTTGGGATTCATCGCTGTAGGGCAGATCTCCTGGTATGTTAACCACTATGGGATTACTGCAATTATCCCCTTCTGCAACTACCGGGCAGGGATTGGAAGTGCAATTGAGACCTTCGGTCCAGGATCCACTAAGGGCGTTACAGTCGTCCTCGGTAACGTCAGCACATGAAGGTGACATCGGATCACCATAACAACAGCGACCTATTGGCGGTACGTCAACCAGGACAAAGTCGAGGTTGGTTTGAGCGCCATCATAACCATAGTATCTCCAGCCGAACTTGACGTCGGAATAGGTGAGATAGGAGCTAAGGTTGATATCGGCTTTATACCAGGTCCAGGTGGTGAACAATCCAACATCAGTTTCGCTCCACAGCTTGGTGGTGAAGTTAGCACCGCCGTCAGTGGAGATCCAAAGCTCGTAGTCATAGTTGTCGAATGGATCCACACCCCAGTAATAGCTCATATTCCAGTAAAAATAAAGGTGCCAGCCCTGACTTCCAGTGGTGAGGTCCACGGATGGACTAATCAGCCATTCATCCTGAGTACCGGTGTAGAGTTCGTCATAGTTGCACGAGGCATAATAGGTACCCTCATAGGGGACCGCTGAGTTAATCCCCCACGTATAAGTGTTATTAGTATCTGCGGTCCATCCTGTAGGTGGAACGGCTCCGCCTTCGAAATCCTCGGATAAAAGCGGGCTTCCGCTGGTTGATGGGGTTGGGTAGGAAGGTTTTTCCGGAGAGATTCTGGATTGCTCCCAGTTCTTGGTTAACTGTTTTACTGCGGTTTGACCAATTTCCTCATATTTAGGATTCGGCTTTGCTCCTTCTTCTCCCACAAGAAGAGATGTAAGTGCAAATGAGAGGATAAGCACCAATAAAATGACAAAACTCGTTTTAATTTTCAGCACATTTACTCTCCCGCTGTTTAAGGGTTAAAATCAAATGTCTAAAAATATTAGAATTCGACCTTTCGAAAATTCCAATTTTCTACTGATTTTCTCTGTTACTTGGGGCTACTAACTTACATTAACATATTACAAAAAAATCTGTTATGTGTCAAGTGTTTTTTTTAATTTTTTATATAAAAATTCAAATGATTTACTGGAACTTTAAAGCAGATTAGAGGGATATTTTAACTTCTTGTTATTGAGTAAGTTGTATTTTGCCAAATACTCCATTTATTCTTTTGTATTTAGATATTTTAAAAGAGGATTTTATAGGATAATTTAATATTTACCAAAATTTGTACTTTTTTGATTTAAAACTTTTAATCCTATGATTCGTATTAACTTCTATGAACGAGTTGAGGTCTTGGATGAATTTTTTTAAAAGTTTACTTGACATAAGAAAAGGGATGGGTTATTATATCTATGATTTTTAAATGAAGAGAGAGGAGGGAAGAGGAAAAGTAAAAAAAATATGACCAGAGTTGTTATAAGAGAAAACGAGTCATTTGAGAAAGCGTTACGCAGGTTCAACAAGTCCTGTGAAAGATCTGGCCTTTTAGCCGATATAAGAAAACGCCAGCATTTTGAGAAGCCTTCGGAGCGAAAGAAAAGGAAGGCACAGGCTGCCAGGAGAAAGAATCGTAGAAGATATTAAAAGATGAGCCTTAAGCAGAAGATCCTTCAGGATATGAGGGCAGCGCAAAAAGGGGGAGATAAACTCAAGCTCAGTGTGATAAGACTTATTTTGTCTGATATAAAATATAAGGAGATAAAGCTGAGAAAGGATGCTGAGGATCAGGAGGTACTGGAGGTATTGTCCTCAGCGGTCAAAAAAAGAAAAGAGTCGATAGAACAATTTCAAAAGGGTGGAAGAGATGACCTGGTGGAAAAAGAAAGAACCGAACTCGAGCATATCCAGAGCTATCTTCCGCCAAAGCTCTCAGAAGAGAAACTGCTTCAGCTGATTGACCAGACGGTTAATGAGGTGGAAGCCGAAGGTCCAAAGGATATGGGTAAGGTGATGAGAGCGATAATGCCCAAGATCAAAGGAAGAGCTGATGGGAAAACGGTTAACAATTTGGTCTCCTCAAGACTTACCTCAACTCAATCCCAGGATTGAAATGATGAATGAAACTGGAAAGATGATCTGTCTTTCCGGGAATCTTTTAAAGGGAAAACCATTCACGGGGGTGAAAAATGAACTGGGTTGACCTGATTATAGCATTACTTCTTTTAGTTTCCTTGATAATAGGAGCCAGAAGAGGTCTTTTCAGCGGAGTAAACGGTCTTTTGGGTTTGGCTTTCGGGATAATCGTCTCGATAACCTACGCTGACAAGATCACCGCAAAGGTTTTGTCTCATATGCGCATCTCTCCGGTGATGATCACTTTTGTGAGCCTTATAATATTTTTCGTTTTGACCTATCTGATTTTCAAAATCCTGGGTTTTCTTTTCTATAAGTTTGCTGAGCTAAAACCCCTGGGGAAGATTGGAAGAGTTACCGGAGCTATATTAGGAGTTTTTGAAGGAGGAATTGTCATAGGATTTGTACTGATTCTTATTATGTTACTTCCTTTACCGGAAAGAGCTTTCTCCGAGTTGGATAATTCCTTTTTCGCACCAGGATTAAGAGGAACGACACCTTTTATCTATGAGGAAACCGCTTTCCTTCACCCCCAAAGTCCCAACTTTATTGAGAAGATGAAGCAAGCCTTAATGTATGGGACCGATTTTTCGGAAAATCAGAGAAATCTGAGATTTCCACCGGAAACACAAGCTGAGAAGATCATACAAAGAATGGAGTATTATTTCCCCTCCAGTTGATATCCATATCATCACTGCGATTATTTTTTCCTTAGATGGATGAACATACCCTAAAGGTCCTGGAATTTGAGAAGATAAAAAGAATTCTGGTGGGGCATTGCGTTTCCGAGCTGGGAAAGGAGCTTGTTTTTTCCTGCTCGCCCCTTTTGGATCTTGAAAAAATAACCAGCGCACAGAAAGAAACGACCGAGCTTAAGAACATACTAAAGGTCGAGAGGAATTTCCCTCTCTCATCCTTCGATGATATAAGAGGTTCTTTAAAAAAAGCTCAACTGGAGGGAGCTTTTTTGGAGCCAAAAGAGCTTTTGAATATAGGGAAGGTAACGGCTTTATCCAGTTCCCTTTTGAGGTTCATAAAAGATAAAAAAAAGAAGTATCCAAAAATCTCCGAACTTCTGCTTCAGCTTAAATCCTTTGATAAGCTTTCCAGAGAGATAGACAGGACAATAGATCCCAAAGGAGAAATCAAGGACAGCGCCACCAAAAAGCTTTTATCTATAAGGCTGAATAAGAAGACCCAGAGAAACCGAATTCTGGACAGGCTTCATTCCATTTTAGGCTCAAGAAAGTCAAGGCGGAAAGGAGATGATCTTATCACCATCAGGAACGGAAGGTATGTAATACCTTTGGGTGAGCCGGAATATAGAACCCAGAAGGGGATCGTCCATGACAGATCTTCGTCCGGGGCAACCCTTTTTGTCGAACCTCTGGTTACGGTAGAGCTGAATAACAGATTAAGGGAGCTTGAACTTTCAGAGAAAGAGGAGATCGAAAGGATTTTAAAAGGCTTAACCTCTCTGGTCAGAGCCGAGCATAAGGATTTAGAAGAGTCCCTTGAGGTACTAAAACAATTGGATTTCATTCATTCCAAAGCCCTTCTATCTTCAGAGCTTGGATGTACGGAACCCCAGTTTAACCAAAAAGGTTTCATCAAGCTTATCAATGCTCACCACCCCCTCTTGACTGCTCAAAGAAAAGTAGTTCCACTTTCCTTGGAGCTGGGGAAGGATTTTTACACTCTGGTGGTAACCGGACCAAATACCGGAGGAAAAACGGTAGCTTTGAAAACCGTTGGCCTTCTGGTGCTGATGGCTATGTCGGGTATGCACATTCCCGCTGACGACGAGACCGACATAGGTGTTTTCAATAAATTATATGCGGATATCGGGGATGAGCAGTCGATCGAGGCATCCCTTTCCACCTTTTCCTCCCATGTTTTTCAGATCACCAAAGCTTTGAACAATGCGGATGAAAAAAGCTTAATCCTTTTGGATGAGCTTGGAGCTGGAACCGATCCTAAAGAAGGGGCTGCTTTAGGGGAAGCGATTATCTTTTATCTTACCCGGAAAAAGGCAAAATCGGTTATCACCACCCATCAGGGTGCATTGAAGGTTTTGGCTGAGGTTTATCCCGGGGTGGGAAATGCCTCCCTGGAATTCGACAGGAAAACCTTGAAACCCACTTATGGATTTAACCTCGGTTTTCCAGGTTCAAGCTATGGAGTAGAAATCGCACGCAGATTGGGGATGCCCGAGAGCGTTGTGGAAAAAGCGTCCGGTCTGGTCGGAAGCAAAGAAAGGGATTTAGGGGTATTAATTGAGAAGGTTCAAAAGGAGTTAAAGATCGTAAGGGATAACAGGGCTAAACTCGATGCCGAGAGAAAAGCATCCGAGGAGCTTTTGAACCTCTATCGGGATAGATTGAAAAAGTTCGACAAGAAAAAAAAGGAGGAGGAAAAAAAGACATTCAAAAAGCTTCAGAAGATGGTGGAGGATGCAAGGAAGGAGACCGAGAGGCTTGTTTCTCAGATAAGAAAAACTCAGGCGGAAAAAGAGTCTATCAAACAAGTTCATGAATTCATACAAAAGGAAAAAAAAGAGATAGAAAAAGAGTTTGAGAAAAAAGAGAAAAAAGTAAAGGTTGCAAAAAAGAAAGGGAAAATAGGGATGGGGGATTTTGTCTGGATTGACTCCCTTTCAATTGAAGGAGAGGTTTTGGCCAAACCGGATAAATCCGGAGATGTTAAGGTGAGGATCGGCAACATAACCTCGATGGTCAAAGAAGAGGAGTTGTCAAAAATAGAAGGAGAAAAGAAAATCGCATCCACGATAAAATACGATCTGCCTTCTCTGGAAGAGATGAAACCGGAGATAGACTTAAGGGGTTTCGCATCCGACGATGCTTTGGATAAAGTTGACAAATACCTTTACGATGCGTACCTGGCCGGGCTTTTTACAGTTAATATAATTCACGGAAAAGGCACCGGGATTTTGCGGAAAAGGATTTTGGAATTTCTTAAAAACCATCCCAAGGTTGAATCCTACAGGCTGGGAGAGTGGGATGAGGGCGGCTCCGGTGTGACGGTGGTTAAATTAAAAGAATGAGCTTTTAGCTTTAGCAAACACTCTGATTGTTGAGTTGCTTAAAAAGGATCTGTTCTTCTTTTACTGAGGAAAAATATAAAACGTAAATTGATAAAATGTCTGACTTCATTCCCCAGGATTTAATTGACAGAATAAGAGATTCCAGTGACATAGTCGACGTTATCTCCGAATACCTGCCTTTGAAAAAAAGGGGTAAAAACTGGGTTGGTCTGTGCCCCTTTCACGTAGACAAGAAGCCTTCTTTCTCGGTGAGTCAGGACAAACAGCTTTTTTACTGTTTCGGGTGCGGGCAGGGGGGTAACGTCTTCACTTTTCTTATGCTGCACGAGAAGGTGGGTTTCTTTGAGGCTCTGGATATCTTAGCAAAGAAAGCCGGAATAGGTTTGCCCAAGACAAAGATGGATAAAGAGAGATTGGATGAAATAGATAAGATCTACTATGCTAACCAGCTTGCCTGTCAATATTTTAATTTTTGCTTGAAAGATGAAAGCCTGGGGAACAGAGCCAGGGAATATCTGGATAAACGGAAGGTTTCCGTTGAAAGCATAAAGCTGTTCTCAATCGGTTATGCTCCCAGTGCCTGGGAAGGACTTTTAAATTATGCGAAAAGGAAGGGTTTGGGTTCCAAGACTCTGGAGGGGGCTGGTCTGGTAATAAAAAGCGAAAAAAAGAAAGGTTATTATGATAGATTCAGGGATAGGTTGATCTTTCCTATTTTTAATCTCTCGGGAAAAATAATAGGTTTTGGCGGAAGGGACCTTTCCGGCAAGGAGGAGCCAAAATATCTGAACTCCCCTGAAACTTCGATCTACCAGAAAAGCAAGCTACTTTACGGTCTGAACTTTTCCAAGGAGATAATTAGAAGTGAAAAAAAAGCGGTGGTGGTTGAGGGGTATATGGATCTGATATCTCTTTACCAGGCCGGGTTAAAAAACGTTGTTGCTTCTTCGGGTACTTCATTCACCTCATCACAGGCAAATCTTTTGTCCCGTTTTTGCGAGGAGGCTTATCTTTTTTTCGATTCAGATTCAGCCGGGATGTCCGCAGCTTTACGCAGTGTGAATTATCTTTTTGATGCTGGTTTGGATTTATGGATAGTCACTTTACCTGGGGGTGGGGATCCGGATTCTTATGTCAAAAAATTCGGGGCAAAAAAGGTCCTGGAGAAACTAAAGGGAGCAAAAAATTTAATAGATTTTAAAAAAGAACTTCTTGGTAGAGATTTCTCCGAGTTGTCTTTGAAAGAGCAGGAAAAGGTGCTGTCCGATTTTGCTGAGATCGCAAGGAATATCAAGGATGAAACAAGGAGGGGACTTTTTATTAAGAAAACATCAGAGGCTTTAGGGACAGCCGAGAAATTACTTACAGGTAAGATGGGAGTGATAAAAAAAGTAAAAGACACAGAGAAGGGCTCATCTGAGATAAAAGGACAGGAACTGCTTGAACAGAACTTCTTAAAGATACTATTGGAAAGAAATGAGCTTATTGAACAGGCGGAGGAGAAACTCAGATCTTACGATTTCGTTTCTCCGGAGCATAAAAAGGTCTTTTTCACAATAACCGAAATTCAGAGGGAAAAAGGTTCGGTGCCTCCGGTAGCTTTAATTGATTATTTTGAGGATTCCAACTGTAAGAAATTGATCTCTGAAATTGCTATGAGAGATCTGGGCTCAGCCGATTTGAAAATTCAATTTGAAGACTACCTTAAAAGGTTTCTGCATCTTCAAAAGGAAAAAAAGGTAAAAGACCTCAAAGGGAAAATAAAGAAAGCAAAATCTGAGAATGACTTAGAAGAAGTTCAGAAGTTAATCTTCGAGCTGCAGGAACTGATTAGAAGATAATCATTAATTAAATCAAAAATCTTAACAGAAGCGTCAAGGGGCAAGGATCAAGAGGTAATATTTTAGATTCAAGATGAAAGATTCAAAAATCAGGAGTTTCGATTCCTTCAAAAGAATTTATAATAGGATTCTGTTTTAAGCAGTTTTTAACCACAAATTCAGCGTTTTCAGCGATCTCATCATTGCATTTTGCAAAAAAGAGGGGTGTTATGCTATGTTTATTTTCTTTTTTGGTATGAAAAAAAATGCATATCAGGTTCTATCCCTTTGAGGTAAAAGGGAATAGAAACTTGAAAATAATCAGGCACAGCATTTGCTCAAATCTTTCTTGGTGTTTTAGAAGAAAAGATAACGATAACCTAAAATCCCGAGGGAAGGGGGTGACAAGATGTTCAGCAGATTCCACAGAAAAAGTAAGGGTTTCACCCTGATCGAGCTGATGATCGTGGTGGTCATCATCGGAATTTTGGCAGCTTTAGCTATCCCCAGGTTCATGAGGGCAACCACCAAGTCCAAGCAGTCAGAGGCGAAGCAGATTCTCAAGCAGGTCTACGTGATGGAGAGAGCCTATCGTCAGGAGAAGGACACCTATTGTGAGAACGGCAGCTCCGCTTCTGCTGGTGGAGCGTTCAATACGCTGGGCGTGGAGATCATGACCAATTCCAGATATACCTATTCCATAGTAGCTGATTCTAACTCCTTTACCGCAACTGCTACTGGAAATCTGGACGATGATGCTACCTCGGATACCTGGACCATCGATGAGGATGGTGATTTGCAATGCACCAGCAATGATGCGACAAGTTAATAAGGGAGAATATTTGGATGGGATGGGGACCAGGAAAGTCCCCATTTTCATTTAAGAAGAGATTTTTTAAGACAAAATAAGAAAATATCCGTTAGGGCTGGGTAAAAATCCCACCCTAACGGAAAGTAGAGGTCGCGAAGATGTTAACCAGGCTTTTGAAAAATAAAAAGGCCTTCACTCTGATCGAACTGATGATCGTGGTGATCATCATCGGCGTCTTGGCAGCACTGGCTATCCCCAGGTTCATGCGTACCTCTACTCAGGCTAAGCAGTCTGAGGCAAAGAAGATATTAAAACAGATATACATATGCCAGAGAACCTTTCGACAGGAAAAGGATACCTACACCTGTAATGGACAAAACGCATCTGCCGGAGGGGGATTTCCCCAGATCTGGATTGAGATCATGCAAAATTCCCGGTACACATACTCAATCGTTGCCGATTCCAATTCATTCACTGCCACCGCTTCCGGTAATATCGATGATGATGTTACACTGGATACCTGGACCATCGATGAGGATGGGGATCTGCAGTGCACCAGCAATGATGCCGCAAGCTGACGTCTTTTCGTTCCGTATGTGATGATTTTATCCTCAAAAGGATAGGTTTAGGTTTTTT
>LJUW01000021.1 GCA_001304315.1 candidate division Zixibacteria bacterium SM23_73_2
CCACCGGCTTTAATTTGGGATGGGATTCCATGTAGAATCCGTCGGAGGTACGGGATAAGCTAAAAAATTTCTGGATCAGATTTCCATCTAACCTCGGGATCACCCCCACTGATAAAACCAGCATATCCAGATTGTGCCTCTCCACCTCTCCGGTGGTGGTGTTCTCCACATCCAGAATCAGATCCTTAGTCTTGGGATCCTCGCTGATTTCCCCGGGGATACCGCGAATATACTTTACCCCTTCGGACCTGCTTCTTCTCAGAAGATCCTCAAATCCCTTTCCAAAAGCTCTCAAATCCATATAGAAGACTTTTAGGTCTATATCAGGATAATGGTCCTTTAAAAGAACCGTATCCTTGATGGTATTCATACAGCAGACGTTGGAACAGTAGGGATTACCTCTTTTTTCCGAACGGGAGCCCACGCATTGGATAAAACCGATGGCCTGGGGAACTTTTCTATCCGAGGGTCTAATGAAATGCCCAGCCATAGGACCCCCTGCGCAGATCAGCCTTTCAAATTCCATGGAGGTTATCACATTATCGAAACGGGTGTATCCAAACTCGTCCAATTCCGTAGGATCGTAGACATCCATTCCGGTAGCTACTATTACTGCGCCTACCTCCAAATCTATAAGCTGATCCTGCATGTCGTAATCGATGCACTTCTTATCACAGACCTCAGCGCATTTTCCGCAGGCGATAGGGTTGTTGCCCAGACAGGTATTCATGTCCAGAACGTAAGCGGAGGGGACAGCCTGGGGAAGCTGCATATAGATGGCTTTTCTGGAGGAGAAACCCATCTGAAACTCATCCGGAACCACCACCGGGCAAACCTTGGCGCATTCAGCGCAGGCGGTACATTCCTCCTCATCCACGTATCTCGCTTTTTTTCTGACCTTAACTTTGAAGTTGCCCACGTACCCTGAAACGTCCTCGACCTCGGAATAGACGAAAAGCTTTATTTTGGGATGTCGACCGACATCCATCATCTTCGGTCCGAGTATTCATATGGAGCAGTCCATGGTGGGGTAGGTCTTATCCAGCTGAGCCATTACCCCCCCGATGGAAGGCTGTTTCTCCACCAGGTACACCTGGTATCCGGTATCTGCCAGATCCAGAGCTGCTTGAATTCCAGCCACTCCACCACCTATTACTAGAACCTTATTGGTAACCGGAACCTCGGCCTCGATCTGAGGCTTAAGAAGCCTGGCTTTGGCAACCGCAACCTTTACGATGTCCTTGGCCTTATCCGTGGCAGCCTTGCGATCGTGAAGATGGACCCAGGAACAGTGTTCCCGGATGTTAGCCATCTCAAAAAGGTAGGGATTGAGACCCGCCTCAGCCACACAGGTTCTGAAGGTGGGCTCATGCATCAAAGGCGTACAGGAAGCCACCACCACCCGGTTAAGATCGTGTTCCTTTATGTATTTTTTGATCTCATTCTGCCCGGGATCAGCGCAGGTGTATTTGTTCACCACCGCAACCACAACATCATCCAATGTTTCCGCGTATTTTCTAACCTCTTCGCAGTCCACCGATCCAGCGATGTTCAGCCCGCATTCGCATACGAAGACCCCGACTCTTTTCTCCTCATTCTTGTTAGCCATTTAAATTCCTCCTAAAGCCTCGCAAAAAATTGTGGTGAGATCTGCAACCTTTATTCTATTCTCCTCAGGGTAATTCTCGTCCTTCTGGGCACAGGAAAAATGAATCAGACATTTGGGACAGGCGGTCAACAAAAGCTCTGCTCCGGTTGATTTAGCCTCCTTCAGCCGGTCCATCTGCATAAGCTTGGAATACCTGTCGCAGTTGGTCCAGCAGCTGGTTCCGCAACACACAGATTTTCTGCCGGACCTCTCCATCTCCTTAAATTCAATCCCCGGAATGGAACCAATCACCTCCCGGGGCTGTTGATAGATCCCCAGGTATCTGCCCAGACGGCAGGGATCCTGATAGGTGACCTTTTTATTCAAAGGCTTCAGTTCTATCCTCTCCGATGTGATCTTCTCCGAGATAAACTCGGTTATGTGCAAAAACTTTATGCCCAGATCTCCGAAAAACTTGGGGTAATCGAACCTGAAAGTCACCAGTCCCTCAGGGCAGGTGGTTATCACGTACTTGACATTGGCATCCTTTAAAAGCTTTACATTCTTTTCAGCCAGGGATTTGAAACCATCGAGATCCCCGGTCCACAGAAGATCGTGCCCACAGCAGCACTCGTCTTTCAGGATCTTAGGCTCAACTCCGAAGAAGTTCAGTATCTTCACCGTGGATTGGGCGATCTTTATGATCTGGGCGTTTAAGTCGGAGAAGAACTGATCGAAATAGGGAAGGCAACCCACAAAATACAGATATTCCGAGTTGTCCGAGACCTTGAGATCGGAAGTAACCCAGTTCAACCTATTCTGGTTTATCTTGGTATTGGCCATGATCTTCCACAAAGACTCGAACACGTTTCCATGGGTCGACTGGCCCAAAAATCCCGACTCCCTTGCATCCTTTCTCATCAACTTGGTAAACTCGATATAATCGATACCCGAGGGGCATCTTAGTTGACACATCATGCAGGAAAGGCAATTCCACAACCTCTCGTCACTTAAGGTGTTGCCATCCGGAGAGTTCACCGTTTTTATCACCAGCTTTCTCGGGGAGTAAGACCTGTTATACCTGGTTACCGGGCATATAGCAGTGCATTTCCCGCAGTCCAGACAAAAGTAAGCTTTGGTCTTTTTTATTATATCAGTTATCATTATCCTGATCTTTTTATCTTTGCTTCAGTCAATTACGAAATCTTATATATGGATAGCTATACACCTTACCATACCGAAAAATAACATCATTTAAAAAATCCTCTGGCAATTCCGACCATAAGGTAAACTTTATCTCATCATACTTTTCTAGTTCCACGGTGAATCCTACAGGGACATCCCTCCTAATATCCCAAGGTTGAGATAGAGTATCAGCATGCAATTCCGTATCTATTTCAGCAGCATAAAAAACACTGTCATTCGATCTGACCTCGAAATGGATGCTCGCCGGAATAACCGAATCCTGTATCGACGGATCTTGCCCTACAAAAGAGAAATTCAAATAAACTTCCAGTCTATTGAAAGCTAAGTCCTGATTCATAAAATAATCGCTCCAGGTAATCGTATCTGCTATCGCGGTCTCCTCAACTTTTTCAACTACCTCACCTTTATCTGAGACCAACTCTCGCCTTTCTGCTACTTTGTTAAAATACAGTGTAAGCTCATATATTTTCTCTACCACGTACAACATAACGGTCTGGCTGTTTTCCTTTCCACCTCCACTCCCGCTTAAAGTCAAAGTATACTTATCCACAAGGGCAGCCGAGTCAGCCTTCATCCACAGATCGGTGGAGGCGGGTGGGGTCAGAGTACTGTTTACGAAATACGCTTCCACGCTGTCCGGAACCCCGCTGATACTCAGCTCCACCGAGGAGTTAAATCCCCCCACGGGAATCAACTCGACCGAAAAGCTTATCGAATCCCCCTGCACCACGAAGTCCTTAGCTGGTTTAAGGCTGATGGCGAAGTTCTTTTCGAACTCGGTGGTGGTATCACCACAGCTTAAAAAAAACAAAGAAGTTAAAATTAAAATCAATGCAATTAATGTGTTTTTATACATAACCTCTTCCCTGTTATGTGTTTTAAGTTTGAATTTTTTCATCAGATAATCCATAAAGCCCTCTAATCAATCCTTAAAGGATTGGGACCAAGCTCCTTTACATTCTGGACAAACTCGTCCATTATCTCATCCAATCCTCCATCCTGATCAAAGAAGTCAAACTCGGATCTGAGTCTTTTTCCATTCATGCCCAGAAGGTCAAGCATTGACTGGGATAGTTTACACTCCTTTATGGCGTTTTTGTTTCCGAAATTGTAATGGCATTTGCCCTCGGGACAGCCAAACACCACCACCCCATCCGCTCCCTTCTCAAAAGTCTTCAGTAGCAGAGCGCTGCTGATCCTTCCGGTGCACAAAAGCTTGATCAATTTAAATTTAGGGAATTCCTCCACCGGATTTATCTCGTTCCTTCCGATACCGCACCAATGACAGGCGAAAGCAATGATCTTTGGTTGGAAATCACTTCTTTGATTCATTTTTCCTCTCGTTTTTGGATAAGCAGCTATCTATCAGTTTCTCGATTCTCTGGGAGGTAAAGTGCTTTGCTTTTATCGCTCCGCTGGGGCAGGCTGCAAGACAGGTATCGCATCCTTTACATAGAGCCTGGTCGATCTCCGAAACGAAGGTCCCGTCGCCACATGGTTTAAGCTCCACTGCGTTATATTCGCAGATTTTCACACAGTCACCGCATCCCCTGCACAAATCCCGATCAACGTAGCAGACAATGGGTTCCAAAGTCAAGGACAGCTCCCTCTTTTTCTCCTCCTCATCTATCCAGGAGAGCAAGACCTTTTTTGACCTCTCATCCCAGGGGAGCTTTTTTGGATCAACCGGAACCCTCAGGATGAACTCAGGAATTTTCTCCAGATCCTGGTCGTATTCATCGGGAAAGTGAAGCATTACTAATCTCTTGCTGCACCCGGGGACGCATTCCCGACACTCGATGCAGGGACCGCATCTCAGACATCTTTTTGCCTCGGCCACAGCCATCTCCTCGGTGAAACATAAATCCACCTCTTCGAACCCATGCAATCTCTGCTCCAGGGGAAGCCTTGGAATGGGGTTTCTCTCTATGGGCTTTTCACCCTCGATCTCCAGTTTGAATCCCCACTCGCTGAGTTTAGGAGCAGGATCTATACCTTTCTTCAAGTCCTTGTGGGAAATATATCTGTCGATGGACCTTGCTGCGAAATGGCCATGAGCAATAGCATCGATGACCGTGCTCGGTCCGGTGACCGCATCCCCACCTGCGAAAAATCCCGGTATGTTGGTGGCGAAGGTAACCGGATCCACCTCGAAGGTATCCCACTTGGATATCCTGAACTCGAATTTTTTTGGCAGAAACGAGATGTCGGGCTTCTGGGAAATGGCCGGGATTATCACATCAGCCTCGATGGTAAATTCCGAACCTTCAAGAGGAATCGGCCTTCTCCTGCCGCTCGAATCTGGCTCCCCTAATCTCATCTTTATACATTCCATCCCTACTACTTTTCCGTTTTTACCTAAGACCCGACCCGGAGCGGTCAGATACCTTAGTTTCACCCCCTCCTTCTCCGCTTCCTCGATCTCGGCTGAAGCTGCCGGCATCTCCTTTCTGGATCTCCGGTATACTATGGTGATCTCCTCGCACCCCAGCCTCAATGCGGTTCTGGAGGCATCTATAGCTGAATTTCCCCCACCGATGATGATCGCCCTTCTCCCGGGCCTGGTTTTATCTCCGGTGCTGACTCTCCTCAGGAAATCGACCGCATCCAGGATCCCTTGATATTCCCCCTCGCCCGGGATCCCCAGCTTCAATCCCTTGTGAGCTCCGATAGCCATGAATACGGCCTGATAATTCTTTTCTAAAAGTTCTTCCAATCCAATATCCTCACCCACCCTGGTATTGGTCAAAAGCTCCACCCCCAGATCGGTTATGGCCTCGATCTCAGTCTGAATGATCTCCCTGGGCAAGCGAAAAGGGGGTATCCCCGCGGTCAGCATCCCTCCGGGAATGGGAAGAGCTTCAAAAATCGTTACTCCGTACCCTTTTCTGATCAAATCGTTGGCGCAGGTCAAACCAGCAGGACCCGAGCCCACAATAGCAACCCTCTCCTTTTTCGTTCTCTCAACCGGACGGGATTTTTTTGTTCCATTCTTTAACTCCCAATCAGCGATGAACCTTTTAAGAGCACAGATAGCCACCGGCTCATCCACCTTTCTCCGGTTGCATTCCGATTCGCAGGGGTGAGTACATACCCTTCCGCATATTCCCGGCAGGGGATTAGTCTGCTTTACAACCTCCAGAGCCTCATCGAACCTCCTGGCAATGATCAGCCCGACATAGGCTTTAACGTCCACTCCTGCCGGACAGGCCACCTTACAGGCAGAGGGCTCCAACCTGGTCAGGGTATGAATCTCCTTTGAAAGCTCGGGGAAATTTAGTTTTATCTGCTCTTTCTGTAAGGCAACTCTAAGTGCATCTATCATTTTACTTACTTTCTCAAATCTAAATCTTAAGCATTCTCGCCAAGCAAATTCTCTCCGTATTCGTAGCCGCGGTCAAAAGCTTTGATGTTTAACTCCACGAACCTCTCCGGAACCGAGCCGGAGATGGAATCTCGAGCAGCGTCCTTGGATATGATCTTGGTCACCGCGGTGAAAAATCCCAACATCACAATGTTGGCTATGATCTTGTTACCCATCTCCTCAGCAATACGGGTAGCGGGAATGGCGTAGAGTTTTACCTTATCCTTCTTTTGGTCGAGTTTAACCAGATCGGTGTCTATAAGCAAAGTTCCGCCTTCCTTTAGATTTGACGAGAATTTGGAATATGCCTCCTGGGACATGGCTACCAATATGTTGGGAACGGTGATATAAGGATATAAAACCCGCTCCTCATCGATAACTACCTGAGCGCTGCAGGCTGAACCCCGAGCCTCAGGCCCGAAACTCTGAGTTAAGGTGGCACTTTTCCCGTCATAAAGGGAGGCGGCTTTGCCGATGATTAAACCGCACCTGATGATACCCTGACCTCCGAAACCGGATATTCTGATCTCAATCATCTGGGCCTCCGTATTCTCTGAACTTATCCCCAAATTTCTTTCGGTTCCAGTCGTTCAGGCAGTCCAGAAAGGTGGGGCGTTCCCTGTCGACGAACTTTCCCACAATGATCTTGGATTGATAACCGATATCCAGATCTTTAGTGTTAGCTCCGTGCTTGATCACCGAATTATCATGATAAAACTTCATTATATCCAGTCCCGATCCCAACCTGTTCCTGCGAGCATAGATGGTGGAGCAGGGGCAGATTATCTCGATGAAGGAAAAACCTCTTTTATTCAAGGCCTCGGTTATGGAGTTGGCCAACCTGCGCACATGCAAAGCCGTCCAGCGGGCGACGTAAACCGCGCCGCAGGAATCAGCCAGGTGGGGCAGGTTAAAGGGGTACTCGTAGTTACCATAGGGAGAGGTGGAGGTGTTGGCAGTAAGGGGCGTGGTAGCCGCGCACTGTCCACCGGTCATGGCGTAGATGAAATTGTTTATGCACAAAACCAGCATATCCATATTCCTTCGAGCTGAATGGATGAAATGGTTACCCCCAATCCCAAACAGATCACCGTCTCCTGAGAAAACTATGGTCTTCAACTTTGGATTGCCCAATTTCAAACCGGTGGCAAAGGGAATTGCCCGACCATGCGTTGAGTGAAAAGAATCCAGTTTAACATATCCAGCAACTCTACCGGAGCATCCAATGCCAGATACCACGCAAACCTGATCCAGAGGGATTTTGGCCTTTTCCAAAGCTATGGCAAATGAAGTAACCGCTATTCCGATTCCGCAGGTGGAGCACCAGATATGGGGGATCCGGTCCATCCTCAGGATGTTCTCCATCGGGTGTTTTTCTTCTGGCAATTTCAACTCTTTGGTCAAAGTCTCGTTCATCTAACTGCCTCCTTTATCGCCTTGTATATGTCCTCTGGATTATGCACCCATCCCCCACCGTGGGGCACTAAAACAGCATTGCAATTTCCTCGAGCAGCTCTCTCAACCTCCAAAACGATCTGTCCGTAGTTTATCTCCGGGACAACGAAAGCTTTTATTTTTTTGGATAACTCCAAAACTTTTTTCTCCGGAAAGGGCCAGACCACCACAAGCCTCAAAACCCCTACCTTTATTCCTTCCTTCCTCGCCTTCTGGATGGCTGGAATGGCCACCCGGGAGCTTATCCCGTAAGATAAAACCACCACCTCAGCGTCATCGGTTGCTTCCTCCTCGAATTCAATTATATCATCTGCGTTTTTTCTTATCTTATCGACCAATCTTCTTACCAGCTTCTCCTGTACCTCCCAGTTCATAACCGGATACCCCTTCTCGTCGTGAGTTAAACCGGTGGCGTGAATTTTGTATCCGTCTCCGGCCCTGACCATCTCGGGGACCAGATCCGGACCGGGCTTGAAAGGAAGGTACTCCTCGGGTGGAAGCTTGGTGTATCTTCTGGTGTAAAGCTCTATTTCATCCGCTTCCGGAATTATCACCTTCTCGGTCATGTGTCCCACGCACTCGTCGGTCATAACGAAAGCAGGAACCCGATATCTCTCCGCCAGATTGAAAGCCTTTATGGTATACCAGAAGCATTCCTGAGGCGAGTTAGGGGACAAAGCTATTATCTCGTAATCCCCGTGGGACCCCCACCTCACCTGCATCATATCCGCCTGTCCGGTTAAAGTGGGAAGTCCGGTGGAGGGCCCTCCTCTCTGCACGTTGATTATAACGCAGGGGGTCTCCAGCATGCAGGCAAGCCCGATGTTTTCCATCATCAAAGAAAATCCCGGACCTGAGGTCACGGTCAACGGTTTGGCTCCGGTCCAGGATGCTCCCACTACCGCAGCCATAGAGGCGAGCTCATCCTCCATCTGAATGAAAATTCCGCCCACGGTGGGAATCCGCTCTGAGATCCTCTCCACCACCTCGGTGGAAGGGGTAATCGGATACCCGGCGATGAACGTACATCCTGCTGCCAGGGCTCCCTCACTGCAGGCATGGTCTCCATCCAGATAATGCGCTCCGGTCAAAACCCTTTTTGGATCAGCTTTCAACTTTCTTCTCCTCCTTTGGTTTTTCAGTCACCCAAATAGCGAACTCAGGACATATGGTCTCACAGAGCTTACAAAAGAGACACTGATCGGGATTCTTCACGTAGGGGGGGTGATAACCCTTAACGTTGAACTCATCCGAAAGCTCCAGAACGTCTTTGGGACAGTACTCCACACAGAATGCACAGCCTTTGCACCTGTCCTTGATGATGTGAATCTCGCCGATAGTGACTTCGATTTCATCCGAATCCAGAGGCTTTCTCCAGAATTTCATTTTATTGCTCCTTTTATCCTTATCAAATTTATATACTCTTTTAAATCCCGTTTTTTTGAGTTTCAGAAAGAAAATGTCTGTTTTACAGAGCCCTTGCCAGACTTTTCAGGAAATCACCTTCTTTTCCTGGTTTTTTTTGTCTTCTTTGATTTGGCTGAAGCTTTATTTCTTACAACCTTCTTGACTTTTTTTACATCGGGCTTTTTCTCTCTTTTTTTAGTCGATTTTCTCTTAAGCTTGTTCAATTCGTTAATAATTAGGGTTGCCACCTCAGCCGGAGTGGATGCGACCTTTATTTTCGCCTTTCCAAACGCTTCGATTTTCTCCTTGGCCGTTCCAGAACCTCCGGAGATAATGGCACCTGCATGCCCCATCCTTTTACCCGGGGGAGCAGTCCTTCCAGCAACGAAAGCCACCACCGGCTTTTTCATATTCTTCTTTATGAACTGTGCTGCTTCCTCCTCATCGGTTCCGCCTATCTCCCCTATCAGAACAACTGCTTTGGTCTGAGGATCTTTTTCGAACATGGAGAGACAGTCGATGAAATTTGTTCCGATGATCTGATCCCCTCCGATTCCGATGCAGGTGGATTGACCCAGGTCATTTGAGGTCAGGTGATACACCACTTCATAGGTTAAGGTACCGCTCCGGGAAACCACTCCGACATTACCCTTCTTGTGAATATGACCCGGCATTATCCCCACCTTGGACACTTCAGGAGTGATAACCCCGGGACTGTTGGGACCCACCATTCTGGTCTCGGTGTTTTTAAGATAATTGTAAACCTTAAGCATATCGTTTGCCGGAACCCCCTCGGAGATGCAGACAATCAATTTCACTCCGGCATCTGTAGCCTCATAAATAGCATCCACCGCGAATTTTGCAGGAACGTAGATAACCGAGGTGTTAGCTTTCTCTTTCTCAACCGCTTCTTTTACCGAGTTAAAGACCGGAATTCCGTCCACTGATTCTCCTCCTTTTCCGGGAGTAACCCCGGCAACTATCTTGGTGCCATATAATTTCATCTGCCTGGCATGAAATGAGCCATCCCTTCCGGTTATTCCCTGAACAACAACCCTGGTGTTTTTATCAACTAAAATGCTCAATTTTTTCCTCCTACGCTTTGATTTATTCTTTCTGATTTTTATTCACAACTCAGTACAATTCAATTTAATAATTAATCATAGTCGAAAAATTCATTCACCTTTAGAAACTCAAATTTATCCTTTGCTCAACTCAATCGCCTTTTTCACCACATCAACCATCGAAGACGTCGCAGTTAAATTTACTTCTTCCAATATCTTTCTTGCCTCATCCTCGTTGGTTCCGGTCAACCTGACAACTATGGGTACAGTGGGTTTCAGTTCCTTAACAGCCTGAACAATGCCATTGGCAACATCATCGCAGCGGGTTATCCCACCGAAGATGTTAAAAAGGACAGCTTTAACGTTGGGATCTTTCAAGATTATCCTCATCGCATTCAGTACCTTCTCAGGACTGGAGCTACCCCCGATATCCAGAAAGTTGGCAGGCTCCTGGCCGAAGTGCTTGACCAGATCCATGGTAGCCATGGCAAGCCCGGCACCGTTGACGATGCAGCCGATGTTACCGTCTAATTTCACAAATGATAGATCAGCCTCCCTGGCTTGCAGCTCAGAGGGATCCTCTGCACCTTTGTCTCTTAAGTCTTCGATCTCAGGGTGCCGGGGAAGTCCGGAATCGTCAATGTTAATTTTAGCGTCCAGAGCCCATACCTCACCATCAGGCGTGGTAATAAAGGGATTTATCTCAGCTAAGGAACAGTCGTTTTCCATAAAAGCAGAATAAAGCTTTTTAATAACATCAGCTGCTTTCATGGCTGTCTTGAATTCGGGATAAAGCTTGACACCCAAATCCCTTGCCTGAAAGGTCTGTAAACCCAGAAGGGGATCCACCTCCAGTTTGAATATCTTCTCCGGAGTTTTTTTGGCAACCTCCTCGATGTCTATACCTCCTGCCGGCGATACCATAACCACCGGCCTTTTGGATTTTCGGTCCACGATTACGCCAATGTAAGCCTCCGAGGAGATATCAGCAGCCTCGGTGATCAAAACCTTTTTCACCGGTATACCCTTGATCTCCATCCCCAGGATATCCTGAGCATATTGATATGCATCATCCGGGGATTTCGCATATTTTATCCCACCAGCTTTTCCTCTTCCCCCCACATGCACCTGAGCTTTAACCATCACCGGCCCTCCGATTCTCTGGGCTATGTTCTTAGCTTCCTCAGCAGATTCTGCAACTTCCCCGGGCTGAACCGGTATGCCATACCTTTTGAAAATGTCCTTTGCCTGATACTCGTGAATTTTCATCTTATCTCCTGTTGGTTATTTCTATAACTTTAATCAGAATCTCAAATTTTTCTAAAACAAAAAATCGACTGCTTCTTTTTTATTCTTAATCTAAAGGATTAACTCAATTAAATTCTCAAAAAACATTTTTATATCATAGCCTGTCTCAAATTGTCAAAAAAAAGCTTTCACATAAAATCAAGTTTCATTCCGGTGCTGTTCATACAATTTAGTTATTTTTTTCACAAAGTCCACTAAATTTTTTATTTTTTTTCCTTTGTCCAAAACTTTTTTGCCTCCTCCAAAAGCCTTTCTTTCCTATTCAATTCAGGGTAATCCAGAACCAGATCCAACAGATGGTTCAGGATTTTTCCGACCAGAGGACCCGGTTCTAGATCGAATTCCTTCATTATCTCGTTTCCGTCGATCTGAAGATCCTTTAATCCAAAAGGAGGCTTTTTCTTAATCTCCAGTTTTATCCTTTCCTCAAACTCGTCGATATCGAAAGTTTCCCCACCCTTCCCCTGAGCTATTATATCCGCCCTGCGTAGTTCCAGAAGGTCGAAGATGTTTTCTTTTCCGACCCGGTTTATTAATCTCCTTAAACCTTTATCTGTAACTGCGGTGGTGAACATATGTTTATCCACTAAAAGCTTAACCCTGGATATCACCTCATTTGAATATCTCAATCTGGTTAAAATCCTCTGGGAAACCAAAGCACCTTTTTTCTCATGTCCGTAAAAGGTTGCCCCTTCAGGGACCAGAGACCGGCATTGGGGTTTGGAGATGTCGTGAAAAAGGGCAGCCAACCTCAGCTCCAGCTCCATCGGGGAACTGTCCGTGGTGGTTAAGGAGTGCTCGAAAACATCGTATCGGTGATAACCTCCGGGCTGAGTTACTCCAACACAGGCCTCCAGTTCCGGAAGTATGTGTTTTAAAATTCCGGTCTTATGCATCAACCTGAAGCCGATGGAGGGCTTTTTCGCCCGGGTTAGAAGCTTGCTCAGTTCCAGCTGAATCCTTTCAGGCGAAACCGTTTTTATCAGCTCAGCGTTTTCGCAGATTTTCTGGAAGGTCTTTTTCTCAAGCTCGAACTCGAATCGGGCAGCAAACTGAACCCCTCTCAACATCCTCAAGGGATCATCCACAAAGGAATTGGGATAGGTAATTCTTATCAAGCCCTTTCTTATGTCCTTTTTACCCCCTAAAGGATCAACCAGCTTTTTGGTTGAAAGATCAAATGCCAGGGCATTCATGGTAAAATCCCGGCGTGCCAGATCATCCTCAACCGAAAGCTGGTGATCGAATTCCACCTTGAAATCCTTATGGCCTAACCCTATGCTGAATTCCTTTCGGGGCAAAGCCAGATCAAAGGTTTTTACCTCTTCTTCGAATGAAGGTCTCTTCCAGGGGGAAAACTTTATAACACCGAAGGATCTGCCTACCAGATCGACCTTTCCGTGTTTTTTCAAAAGATCGATCAACTCATCCATGGGTATGCCGGAAACCAGATAGTCCGCATCCTCATCCGGCAGAACCGGAGAGATGATCCTGTCCCTGACGATCCCCCCCACCTCATAGATTTTTCCCTTTTTTAAAATCTCGGAGACAATCTGATCGCTTATCTTTGGCATTTTAAAAAAACTAAGAACCTTTCACCAGCCTGGTTCCTGCTTTCCCCTTCACCGAGTCAAAGGCTTTCTCTATCGAGGTTATTATCACCTCTTTTCCCCCTGACTCCAGAAAGGAAATCGCTGCCTCTATTTTAGGTCCCATGCTACCCGGAGGAAAGTGTTTCTCCTTTAGATATTTTTTTGCCTCAGGCAATGTCATCTCATTCAGGTCCCTCTGCAAAAGGGTGCCAAAATGCAGGGCCACCTTCTCCACCCCGGTCAAGATCAAAAGCAGCTCTGCCCCGATATCCCTGGCTAAGACCGCAGAAGCTCGGTCCTTATCTATTACCGCATCCACCCCCTCAAGACCTCCATCCTCTCTTCTGCAGACCGGAATTCCACCACCACCAGCTGCTATAACCACGATGCCATTTTTCACCAGAGATTTAATGGTATCCTTTTCAACTATCTCCAAAGGCATAGGCGACGGAACCACCCTTCTCCAGCCCCTTTTGGAATCCTCTTTAATTACCCAGCCCCTCTTTTTTTTGTATTTCTTAGCTTCTTCCTTAGTGTAAAACTGTCCGATATATTTGGTGGGATTCTTTATGGAAGGGTCCTCTTTGTCAACCACAACCTGGGTGACGATGGTGACCACCTCCCTTTTTATCTTCTCCCTTCTTAATCTATTCTCCAGACACTGCTCAATCATATAACCCATTCCTCCCTCGGTATCCGCCACACAGATCTGCAAGGGTAAAATAGGTGCTTTATCCCTCGCAAGCTCTACCCTCAGGACAGCATTCCCCACCTGGGGACCATTTCCGTGGGCTATGGCTAAGTTGTATCCTGATCTTATGAGCTCGACTATCCCACCTAAAGACCGGTTGGTGTTCTTGAACTGATTGGGAATGGTATCCTCTTCATCATTTCTGGATATGGCATTTCCGCCCAGTGCAACCACCGCTGTCTTTTTCTTTCTCATCATTATAAATTAGTTCTCGATCTGAAGGGAACTATCCAACAAAGATAGCTTTAAGATCATCAGATGTCTAAAGAATTAATCCTGTGATCTATTCCTATTTACTTTGTAACTTTCCTGTCCTTTTTAAAAAATCGGATATTATATCCGTTAAATCGGGTTTCCCGGTAGCGATAATTACAGAATCGCACTCGGTCGTGTTTATGGTTTTTTCAAGATCGGAGATCTGTTTTTTGCCGTAGCCAATGGCCGGAAGAAGAGGTCCGATGTCGGGATATTTCTCAAAGGTTTTTTTGATTTCCCCGAAAATCCAGGGCCGGGGATCAACAATCCTTTTGGCTCTGAATTTTTCAGCTGCCACCACACCTGCCCCGTATCCCATCCCCCCATGGGTTAAGGTGGGACCATCCTCGACCACCAAAACCTCCTTACCCATTATTACCTCCGGATCCTCAACGAAAATCGGCGAAGCGGCTTCGATTATTTGAGCTTGGGGATTCTCGCGCTTGATATTGGTTCTCACCAATTCAACGTTTTCCGAATCCGCGGTGACGATCTTATTTATCACCACAACATCAGCCAGAACAAGGTTGGTCTCTCCAGGAAAATAGCTTATCTCATGCCCGGGTCGGTGAGGATCAACTACGGTAATCAACAAGTCAGGTTGATAAAACGCTATATCGTTGTTTCCCCCATCCCATAATATCACGTCCGCTTCCTTCTCCGCTTCAGAGAGTATCACCCTATAATCCACCCCGGCGTAAACCACGGTCTTTTCTCTTATATGAGGTTCGTACTCCTCCCTTTCCTCGATGGTGCATTTATGCTTATCCAGATCGGAAAGCTTTTCAAATCTCTGGCAGATCTGCTTGGTCAGATCACCGTAGGGCATGGGATGGCGAACAACCACTACTTTTTTGCCAAAATTCTTTAAAATACGGGAAATTTTTCTGGTGGTCTGGGATTTTCCTGATCCGGTCCTGGTGGCACAGATCGCCACCACCGGCTTTTTCGATTTGAGCATGGTCGAATCCTTACCCAGAAGAACAAAATCAGCTCCGGCAGCTAATACGGTCGAGGCTTTGTGCATCACATAGCTATGCGAGATATCGCTGTAGGAGAAGACAACCTGGTCCACCTCTAACCTCTTGATTAACTTAACCAGATCCTTTTCCGGCAGGATGGGTATCCCCTGAGGATATAGCTTTCCTGCTAATCTGAATGGGTATTTCCTCCCCTCGATATTGGGAATCTGGGTGGCAGTGAAAGCTACCACCTGGTAATCCTTATTATCTCTGAAAACCGTATTGAAATTATGAAAATCCCTTCCCGCTGCACCCATTATCAGAATTTTTTTCCTTTTCATAAAATTCCTTCTCTGAAAATTGAAAGGATAGGCCAAACACCTATCCCTTTTTACTCTATAAATAATTTCAATTTACTCAACAATCTGGTCTATCTGAGCCTTCTGCAGTCTTTCGCTGAAATCGATGTAGATCGCCTTCCATTCCGAGAACACATCCAAAGCTGCTGTTCCCGCTTCCCGGTGACCGTTTCCGGTATGATTGGTTCCTCCAAAGGGAAGATGTACCTCCGCTCCGATGGTGGGAGCGTTCACGTAAAAGATTCCGGTGTAGGTATCCCTCATGGCGGTAAATGCCGATTTAATGGAGGAAGTGTAGATCGAGGCGGAAAGACCGTAGATGGTATCGTTGCATATCTGGATTGCATGTTCTAAATTATCACAGGGTATGATGGAGACCACAGGACCGAATATCTCCTCCTGGGCAATCCTCATCTTGGGATCCACGTTTCCGAATACGGTGGGCTGGTGGAAAAAGCCGAATTTATAAAGCTCAGACTCCAGCCTTTTTCCTCCACATAAAAGCTCGGCACCCTCCTCGATTCCTATCTTCACGTATTCGGTTACCGTGTCCAGCTGGGATTGATTGATCGAGGGCCCCATCTCCACCTCAGGGTCCAATCCATTTCCGACTTTCAAAGCTTTGGCCCGCTCCACGTATTTTTGGGTGAATTCCTTCAAGACCTTTTTGTGAACTATCACCCTGGAAGTTGCGGTGCATCTCTGTCCGGTTGTACCAAAACCACCCCATAAAACCCCTTCAACTGCCAAATCAACCTTAGCATCGTCCATAACCATTATCGCATTCTTCCCCCCCATCTCCAGATGGACATGCCTGAAATCGGGAGCACAGGCCTGGGATACTTTTCTTCCGACCTCGGTCGAGCCGGTGAAGGAGACTACCTTAACATCCTTTGACGACATCAGGGGGGTGCCCACAGCCGAGCCTGAGCCGGTGACCAGATTCAAAACTCCTGGAGGTACTCCTGCCTCGTCGCAGACCCGAGCCAAATTAACTGCGGAAAGCGGGGTGTCGGTTGCCGGCTTGAAAACAACCGTGTTACCCAGGACCAGTGCAGGCATCAGCTTCCAGGAGGGAATGGCCATGGGAAAATTCCAGGGGGTTATCATGGCACACACTCCTAAAGGCTGTCTTAACGACATCATGAACTTGTCGGGGAGCTCCGAGGGGGTGGTCTGTCCGAACTGCCGCCTCCCCTCACCCGCCATGTAATAGCTCATGTCTATGGCTTCCTGAACATCTCCCCGCGTCTCTTTGAGTATCTTTCCCATCTCAGCTGTCATCTGCCGGGCAAAATTCTCCTTTTTCTTAACCAGAATCTCAGCCACCTTGAAAATTATCTCCGCCCTTTTGGGTGCGGGCACAAGCCTCCATTTCTTATAAGCTTCCTTGGCTGCATCGATTGCTAATTTAACATCCTCTGGATCAGATTTCTGGAAAATGCCTAAAACCTCCCTGGCATCGGCAGGATTTTTGTTCTCGAAAGTTTTTCTGAATTTGGCTTCCACCCACTCACCATTTATGAAATTATGAAAGACTCTTGTATCAGACATTTTTCCTCCTTATAGCTCTGAATACCTGTAATATAAAGGTTTCGACCATTGTGTCAACTGATTCATCCCAATACAAAAACCAAATGCGCAGTGTAATTAAATCAATACGTTGAAAAACAATTATAGTTTTAAAAAGATTTCAAATCAAAGCGAAAGAGCAAGTCCGTCAAAAGCGAACTGGAATCCCTTAATCTTTAATTCATTAGCCCTCTTGGTGATGACCTCTTTTTCCTTTTCCAACTCAGGTGGAATATGGGTAAACACAGTTGATTTCACCTTTGAGCTTTTAATCAAGGCCAGAAGTCTTTCTATGTCAAGATGCATGCACTCGGTTAAAAGAATATCAGAATCTGGTAAAATCATCTTCAGATCGTCTAAACCGCCGACATCTCCTGAATAGACGATCTTTTTGTTTTTGAGCCTTATCTCAAGGGAAAAACTCTCCATTTTATTCAATAACTTTTCTTTCTCAATGATCTTCCCGTTCTCCGCCAGATGCAGGTTCGGGAAAGCCTTTATCTTGAGGTTAGGATCTTTGTAAAACGATCCCGGTTTTACTGTGTAAAAATATATCTCAAAGCCAAGCTTCTCCTGAAAAAGGTAGAGGGTATTTAAAAAGCTCTTCACCTGGGTCATCGATTCCTCGGGAAGGAAAATCTCCAAGCTTTTCTCCCTCTGGGTAAGATACATCATCTGGATAAGTGAGAAAATCCCGATACAATGGTCAGGATGCATGTGGGTAATGAATATGGTACTTATTTTATCGTAATCTATTTTATGTTTTAAAATCGAGGAGCTGGTTCCCTCGCCACAATCGAAAAGATAGCTCTGGGAGTTTGTTTCTAAAACAAAAGAGGAAGATGATCTTTCAGCCTGAGGCATCCCCGAAGCCGATCCTAAAATTACAATTCTTTTGTTCATTTAAAAACTCCAGATCTTTCAATTTAAATTAACTAAATATTTTCCCCCTTTAAAAGTCGAATTTGAACCACGCTTACCTTTGTTTCTTTCAAAGGGATTCTATAATAATACTATTTCTAATAAAGTCAATCTAGTTTTTGAAGTTTTTAAAAGAGCACAAAAACTTGTTTTTGCAGCCTAGGGGAGCCCCTTGCCTGCCCGTTCCGGGTGGGCTCCCGAAAAAAGTAGGTCGAAATTCCAATTTCGACAAACCAGATATCTAATTTAGAAAATCGATCAAAGGGATCAATCCTTCGGATCGACCTACGAACTTACAAGATGAAAAATCAAATTATAAAAGATTTCCAATGATGAACGGTCCTTATTCTGTTTACTGTTTACTGTTTACTATTTTCTGTTTACTGATTACTGCCTACTGTTTACTGTTTAATCCGTTGGGAATCATCCTTCAAAAACCTCCCTGAATCTCTTCAGAGCCAAAACGACATCCTCCATTGACACATCCAGATGGCAAACCGCTCTCAGCTTGGTTTTGCCAAAAGGAACCACCAGAACTCCCTTTTCCTTTAATTCCTCTATAACCTGAGGTACGCTCTTTCCGGATTCGGAAACGTCAAAAACCACTATATTGGTCTGAACCGTCTTTAGATCGATTTGAATACCTTTTATCTTGGATAACTCTTCTGCTAAAATCTTTGCGTTCCTGTGATCATCGATCAACCGATTGAAATTGTTCTCGATAGCATATATTCCCGCAGAAGCAACAATCCCAACCTGCCTCATCCCTCCACCGTACATCTTTCTTATCTTTCTAGCTCTTATAATAAACTTTTCATCTCCAGCCACAAGCGAGCCGATCGGAGCTCCCAAGCCTTTGGAAAGACATACTGAGATCGAGTCAAAATACTTCCCCCACTTGTGCAAGGGTGTCCCTGTGGCAATAACCGCGTTCCACAAGCGGGCACCGTCAAGATGCATCCTCAGATTTTTCTCTTTTGCAAATTTGGAAATTCTCTCGATCTCTTCTAAAGGAAAAACTGTCCCTCCAGCCCGGTTATGGGTATTCTCCAGAACAATGACTTTTGATCTGGGATGATGAACATCCTCCACTCTGATCTCCTCCTCGATCTGTTCCTTGGTTATAATTCCCATTTTTCCTGTAATTGGAAGAAGTTGCAGACCTGAAAAAGCAGAGGCTGAACCTGCCTCGTAGTTGAAAATGTGAGAGTCCTTTTCCAGAATTACCTCATCCCCGGGCTGGGTCAAGCTTCGCAAAGCCACCTGGTTAGCCATGGTTCCGCTGGGAACGAATAGAGCGTCCTCTTTGCCCAGAAGGTCTGCTGTAATCATCTCCAGTCTTTTAACTGTGGGATCATCACCGAAAACATCATCCCCCACCTCAGCCTTGAAAATAACCTCCCTCATTGCCCGGGAGGGCCTGGTAACGGTGTCGCTTCTTAAATCGATAACCGAAGATCGTTTTGAAAAACTATTCATTGTCCTTTCACATTACTTAGCCGTAAAGGCACAGCTTATGACAAAAAAAATTGACTTTTTAGTTTTTCATCCTTTTTAAGCAATTTAGAAACACAAGAAAAGAAGTCAAGAGTAAATATCACAGGATAAAAAGCTTTCACCGATTGCCTGGCTGGTCAAGGAAGCAGATTGAGATGACAAGAATATCTTTTTTTATTACCGGAGGTATCAAAGCATGAACAGAACCTTCATAGCCATTCCCGAAACTAAAGGAACGGTGAGGTTATCGTTTAAAGGGAAGCTCACCGCCTCCATCAGGGTGGCCACCAGAGCACCCAGAGCCCCTATCCAGAAAGGGAAGGAAGGTATAGCGATAACTATCAGAATGCACATAAAGAAAAAAGCCAGGCTCCCCTCCAGAGTCTTTTTATCGTTTACCTTCACCCTACCGAAGGTCCTCCCCACCAGAGCAGCTGCTACATCCCCCACGATGGCAAAACACAAAACCGCCACCGCTATTTTCTTGTCAAAAAAAATCACCGATAAAACGAAAGCAGTTAGAATGTAGCTCGAACCGGTGAAGTCAAACCTCTCGTGGCGCCTCAAGATGGGTCGCAAAAACCAGCGAATCACCTTGGTAACCGGACGCCACCTCGAAAGCCTGATTATGTCCATTAGAACAGAGATTATCGCTGCGGGGACAAATAAGCACAATGCGGTGTGCTTGGAGAAAAGAAAATAATAGGAAAGGGGGATAACTACTGCACCCAGATGAATGGCTTTCCTTTTCAGCTCATTTGCGATGGATATCTCCATCTATCTCCATCTCACTTTTTTTTCAAAAGGTATTTCTTTAAAAGCCTTTGGTTGATCCAGATCTCCTTTCCTTCCCTTAAGCTTTCTTCCCAATGAGTTTTCCTTCTTTGATTTTCCTCACTCTTCAGCTCGTTTTTTATTTGGGAAATGTGGATCTCTGAGGGAAAATTATTTTTTTTATCCAGAACTAAAATCAGATGATAACCGGATTCGGTTCTCACCGGGGAGCTAACCTGATTGATTTTGGTTTTGGAAGCAGCTTCAAAGAATTTTCGGGATATCTTGGTTGAACTTATATAACCGAGATCAAAATCATCCTGATCGGAGTATTCCTTTGCCATCTGCTCAAAGTCAGCTCCACTTTGAATCCGCCGGTACGCCATCTCCGCCTGAATCGAATCAGAAAAAAGGATATGCCTGACCCAGATCAAAGTATCGCCGACAAATCTCATTTGATTGGCCAGATAATAATCCCAGATTTCCTTTTCGGTGGGCTCATAATCATCTATGTTCAGCTCATTTAAAATCCTCTTTTTTTTATGGTGAAGCTCAAAAGCCTCCCTTTCCTTTTCATATTCCTCTGTTCTATGGTAGCCTTTGGCAAAAGCAGCGTTTCTTAAAAGGGGGATTGACAAAAAATAATCTGTATATTCAGTTAAAATTTTTTTCTTCTCCTCGATAGTAAGGTAATCCAATTTCTGCATTTCTATCCAATCGGAGCCAAATGGAAGGTAATTCTCAAACCAGACTGTATCTTTATCCTCGATAATCATAACCCACGGATTTCCTGATACTGTGGAATCCTCCTGAGATAAAATCTCCTCATTGAAAATCAGGTTAGCCACTCTTCTCAAGCTGTCCAGATACTCCGAAGCCAGCCTTTTCTCCTTCTCCTTTTTCAGATAATCCCCGATGCTTTCGGAGAGCTGCTGATCCAACTTCCTCCTTTTACCCCTCTCCACATCGGTTACCTTGATCAGATGGTATCCGTCGAGGGTCCTCACCAGCTCCGACACCCCACCGGGATTCAAAGAGAAAACCGCCTTATCGAACACTCTAATTATGGTTCCCCTTTTCAACCTCCCCAGGTACCCTCCCTTGTGCTTTGTGGTTATGTCATCTGAATATTCTTTTGCTAACTCGAAAAAGTCCTCCCCTGCCTCTATTTGTTTGCGGATCTCTGAGATTTTCTCCTGGGCCTTTCTATCCTCTTCTGAGAATCCCGAATCCGAGGAATCAGCCGAAACCCTTACCAGGATATGGTAGGTCTTTGCAAATTCTGGAATTTCCCAATATTCATCCCGATGATCCTGATAAAAGGAATCGATCTCCTCCGGGAAAACGAAAGTTTTTTCAGCTATCTCTTTCTGGTAAAGAAAATCCAAAAGAAACGATTCGGTGTGCTTTTGTTTCAAACTTACGAACTCATCATCCTGGGATAGATCCATCTTTTTTGCTTTCATCTCCACCAGCACATCGGTTATAAGACTTTGAAGAGCCTCTTTTTTCTTTTTCTGATCTTCGCCCGGGGAGGTGGAATAAAAGCCTTTCTCCTCGAGTCTGGATTTAAACTGATCCAGGGTAATTTCCTCACCGTCGATTTTCGCTATAACGTCTTTTTTAGGATGAACAAATTTTTGGGAAGAACAACCTAACAAAAAAATTAGAACAAAAAAAAGGAGGAAATTCAAATTTTTCATGGCTAAAACCTGAGTTTCAGCGATGCCCGATATGTGTTTTCAAGTTCATCGTGATCCAGAAAAGCCACGTCCACAAAAAACCTTTTCACTACAAATCCGGCGCCCAAAGTCAAATTACCCTGGTCGAATCCGCCCCTCAGGGTAAGCTTTTTCAGGTAGGATAAACTCACCCCCAAATGTGTATCCAGGGAAAAACTCCCTATCCAATACTGGCCGGCATATTTTCTCTTCTCCTTTCTTATATCCCCGTCTGTGCCCAGGGTTAAAGAGAAGTCTTTAAGTTCTCTTCTGGTGCTCAATCCCAATTTCAATGTGGGATAAATGCTTTCCTTGGTTCCGTTATCATAGGATAAAAAGGTGGTGGTGAAGTCCATGAGATTAGCGCCCAAATTTATCTGATGAGGTAAATATACCAAAGCCCCCAGATCCAGGCCAGCACCGTAAGCTGAGTTGACCGCCAGATTCCGGTATATTGCCTTGAAACTCGCTCCCACAGAAAGCGTTTTGCTTTTCCCCAAGGAGTAGGAAAAGATAAAGACATAATCCCCGTGAGATTTTTCCTCTACAAGCTGAGGGCGGTTACCAGGACCTATGGGCTCACCCGGGTTCTGAAGTTCGGTGATTTTTATCCCGTCTCCGGAAAGCCCGATAAAACCAAAACCCAAAGCAGAAATGTAACTTTTGTTCTTCAATGGCAGAACTAAAGCTAAAAAGTCGTGGTTTAAAAGCGACCCGAAGGTCTCGGAGTGCATAAACAAAAGTTCCTTTTTCTGAAGCTGAGAAAGACCGGCAGGATTATAATATCCAGCGGAAGGATCATCGGCAACGGAAACAAAGGCTCCCCCCATCCCCAGAGCTTTACCACCCACTCCCAGATATAAAAACTCACCTGAGTATTTGGCTCCCCAGCCCAGGTGGGGCAGGATAAAAAAAATTACCAAGAAAACAAAAAAATTTCTTTTCATCTAAAGATAAGATACGAAATAAATATGGTGGTGTCAACAAAAAGGTTAAAGAGAAATAAAAGGGAAAGTCTACTTTTTACTTTTGCCTACCTCTTTTTTCTTTTCCAGATACTCGGAGAAGGTCATCTTTTCGTAAGCCCCATCCTTAACGTATTCCAAAACCACTAAAAATCTCTCAGGGGGTGTATACCCCATCAGTGGAGCTATCTTCTCTCCGTCGGGCTTCAAAAACCAGCTGGCCGGATATCCCCTCACCCTATATTTTGAAGCCAGCTCCCTCTCGGTTATCTGGGCACCGTTGAACTTTATTTTGTTTCGAGATCCTCCATCAACCCGAACGCTTACGTAATCTGAATTGAGAACCTCTTTAACCTTCTGGTCAGAGAAGGTGTTTTTCTCCATTTTCCTGCAGTATCCGCAATAGTTGGTGAAAAAATAGACTAAAAGATGCTTTTTCTCCTTTTCCGCCTTTTTCAATCCCTGGTCATATTTATGCCAGATAAAATCTACATCTTTTCCCTTTTTCTCTGGTTCATCACCCCACAAAAGACTAAATGAGATGAAAAAAATTAACACAACCGGTAAAATCAATACCAAAGACCTTTTAATTGAACTTTGTCTTTTCATCTTCCAAATCCAAAAGGATTGTAAAAAACCGCCGATTTCAAACTTCTACGTCCTGATATCTGGGGTGTTTGCCGGGCTGAAACACAGATCACTTCACTAAAATAAGCTTTCTGGCAGCTATGAACAAAACCAGAAACACAAAAATAAAAGCCGAGATATATTTAAAGATCCCCGGCAAAAGTTCAGCTCCCTGCCCTAAGTTCATAGTTGGGCTAATGCCGAAAAGAAAATAGAGCCAGTTCAATAAAAGTCCTAGAAGCAAGCTCAAAACCACGATGGAGGTGATGTATAAAATCAAGCTCCTTTTCCCCAGAAATTTACCTACCGCTACCATGGTCGCCACATTGGTTGCCGGTCCCACTAAAAGCAGAACCAAAGCTGCACCCGGGGAGATCCCTTTTAAAATCAGAGCGCTGGCAACAGGGGTAGCTGAAACCGAACAGATATAAAGGGGTACACCTACCAGTACCATAACCAGCATCGAAACAAATCCCTTTCCGCTTAAATTCCGGACAAAAAAATCGTGGGGAACTAAAACCGAAATCAAAGACGCAATTAAAAATCCCAAAACAATGTACCAGATAATATCCTCGAAAAAAGTGAAGAATCCGTACCTGAAAGAACCTTCAAATTTTTTAATGAAATTTTTCTGTGCCTCACCTTTTGGGAGGGTTTCGCATTCATCCTCACAACAACACTCTTTTTCACCCAACAAAATCTTTGACTCGGGATTTTCCCTTTCGCCAAAAAACATCTGGGCTAAACCTGCTGAGATCGAGGTCAAAATCCCGGCTATGGGTCTGTATACCGTCATCAAAGGATCTAAAAGTGCATAGGATATGGTGATGGAGTCAACACCAGTCTCCGGGGTGGAGATCAAAAAGGCAACCGTGGCTTCCTTGGAAGCCCCTTCTTTTCTCAATGCTAAAGCTGTGGGAATAACTCCGCAGGAGCACAAAGGCAGGGGTGCTCCGATAAGGGAGGCTTTGAGTATGGACTTGAAGTCTCTTTTCCCCAGGTGCTTTGCCAAGCTTCTGGTGGAGACAAATTCGTGAATTATCCCTGCTAAGAGAAAGCCTAAAAGAAGATAAAAGGAGGCATTTTTTATAAACTCAAATAAATACTTTAGATATAAAGATACAAAATCAAGCATTTCAATCTTATACTCTATCGCTCCCTGCAATATTGGAGTTTAGTATTTTGGAGTGTTAAGCTTTAGCTTAACTTGTAAACCCAATAGGGTTTACTCTAGGAATAACAAAGTCAGGTCAAGCTTATGCTTGACCAAGTTAGCCTAAAGGCTAACATTCCAGAGATACATGGCGGGGTTGCATTCCAAAACTATTGGGGAACTCCTAATTTCCCGATTTTTCATTAATTTTACTTCCTCAGCCGGATTCAGACAAAAAGCGTCAGGAGGAAACTTCTGACGCCACAGATGACAATATCTTTCTATAGATTTTGTGCCCGTCAGGTCCCCTGAACTGGCGAGAAAACTTGATCGAAAATCACTCGCAGCAGTTCAACTCAAATCCTGGCTTGCCAAAATAAACATTGGATATTATTATCGCATCTCCCAGATTAATTAGCTCGTCGCAATTCACATCCGAAGGCCAGGGAGTGATCTCGCAGGGCTTTCCAAAATAATAGTTTGACAGGCAGATGGGGTCCGAGAGATTCACCTCGCCGTCATCGTTTACATCCCCGCAAATATGAGGGGAAAGCACGTTTACTCCTCCGTATACAAATTCCGGAATCAAGCTGTTGAGATTAGGCTGGTATTTAAAAAATCTCAGATGTTGATTAGGTTCAAGAAAAGAGGTGTCTATTTTCACAAATCCTTGCTCAGCTCCAGCTTTAACATGCCCCCACAGATAGCCTGAAATCCCAGTTCCTGGAGCCAGTGTATCAACACCTTCAAGCGAGAATAAGCTGTAAATCAGAAAACCGGAACTTCCCTCACAGATATAATTAGGATTATCGAAAAACTTCCCTTCGCCTCTGGTTCCTTGGTATACAATGGAGTCGATTACCACCCTGGTGGTATCCTCGATTGTTAGAGGTATGTTCAGGACAATCGACTCATCATTAAATATGTTTAAAGGAATTACAAAATCATCTCCTGGTGCAGCTTCCACAGAGTCAACTCTCAGGGTGTCTCTTACTCCTGGATCTAAGAAGGTTTCAGGATAGGAGCAGTACGGGAAAAGCGTGTCGAAATATGGAGATCCAAACCACCAATAACACATACCAATCGCATCAGCAAAATCAACCTCACAATTTCCGTTAACGTCTCCCGAGAGAGGACAAACTGGTTCCGGATGACAGTGGTATAGATAGTGTATCAAATCCATTATATCCCCACTACCTGTCACTATTCCATCGTTGTCCACATCTCCGGGGAGAAGGCAGCTGTCCGTTTGCACATATTTAATGGTAGCATAGTCATAACCTGTCCCACTTCCAAAACTCTCTCCAGTTACATAGACATTGCCAGAATCATCCACGGCTATGGCGTGAGCCCCATCCCAATCATCTCCAGGTCCGTTGTAGTTTCTCACCCAAGCCATGTCTCCATCAGGATTATACTTTATGGTGACGTAATCACCGTCTGTCGGATTACCACAACTATGTCCGGTTACATAGACATAGCTGGAGTCATCAATAACCATCGAAGGGGGTCTCGTACCATCTGTAGGTCCGTAGTAACTTCTAATCCAGACAGTATCTCCATTCGGATAATACTTTATGGTGGTATAGTTGTCATATGGCACACCACCCGAACAATACCCCGTCACATAGACATATTCGGAATCATCTACTGCTATGGCACCTGCGTCATCAAAATCGTTTTCTGGTCCGTTGTATCTTCTTACCCAGACGGTATCTCCGTTAGGATAATATTTTATGGTGATATAGTCAGTTTGTGCCTCCTCGTCAACCCAGCTATGTCCAGTAATATAGACATATCCCGAATCATCAACTGCTATTGCGCGAGCACGGTCATAAGCACCTCCTGGCCCATTATATCTCCTCACCCATGCAGTATCTCCATTGGGATAATACTTTATGGTAGCACAGTCATCAGAATGTGTTGAGTCACAACTGGTTCCAGTCACATATACGTAACCAGAATCATCTACCGTTATATCCTCAGCTTGATCCCCACCGTTATACGGATCGTCGTATCTTCTCACCCAAACAGTATCTCCATTGGGATAATACTTTATAGTGGCGTAGTCATCATATGTTTCACCTCCCCAACTTGTTCCAGTCACGTAAACGTAACCGGAATCGTCAACAGCTATAGCTCGAGCTTGATCCCACATATCTTCTTGTCCGTAATACCTTCTTACCCAGACTGTATCTCCATTGGGATAATATTTTATTGTTGCGTAATCTTGATATATACTACTTCCGACACTGCCTCCTGTCACATATACATAGCCAGAATCATCTACCGTTATATCCTCAGCAAAATCCCAACCGTTTGCCAGTCCATTGTATGTCCTAACCCAAGCTGTGTCTCCATTAGGATAATACTTTATGGTAACATAATCAGAGTATGTCCCAATGCCGTTACTCTCTCCGGTCACATAGACATTGCCAGAATCATCCACCGCTATGGCATAAGCACCATCATAGCTGTCTCCAGATCCGTTGTATATCCTCACCCAGGCTGTGCCTACTGATTGACCCGAGGCAGGGATGCTGGTTAATAACAGAATCCCTAAAATAAAAAGTTTTTTGGTCATTTTTACCTCCTTATGGCAGGTAACAGATTATAAATTTATCCGGCAATAATTTGTTTAATTTATAAAAATATAAAATGAAAACCAGAAAAGTCAAAGATAAATTTCAGGTAAGTCCCTGACATTAATAATACTGTTTTGAGCTTTTCAGAATAAGATTAAGAAAAAGAATTCAAGCTGAAGTCAGAAAATTTCATTGATCTTTAATATTCCCTGCCATCTGATAAAGTATTATCCCGCAGGCAACTGCTGCGTTCAATGACTCGGCTTTGCCATAAATAGGAATCCTCACCCTTTCATCAGCTAAACTCAAAATCTCTTTAGAGATACCCTCTGACTCACTTCCGATGATAAGACATGCCTTGCTTGAATAATCTATCTGATCATAAAATTTCCCCTCTTTTACATCCGCAGCATAAATCTTAAAACCATTTTTTTTTAAAAGTGGTAAAACATTCTCCAAATTCACTTCCTCGATGATAGGAAGATGAAAAATCGAGCCCATAGTCGAACGGAGTACTTTTGGATTATGCAACTCAACACAATCTTTTGAGAAAAAAACGCAATCCACCCCTGCTGTATCCGCAGTTCTCAAAATAGTCCCTGAATTTCCCGGCTCTTTTATCGAATCCAGAGCTAAAACGAACTTTTTGTTCTTTAAAAAACCCTCATCCAAAGAAAATATTTTCATTTGAGCTATTGCAACAATCCCCTGAGACATAACCGTATCCGAAAGCTTTTTAATATCTTCATTTTTCACTTGAACTATTTCAACTTTCTTCTTTCCGAAATCATCAAGAAGCTTTCCCCCGTCTTTTGATTTTGAAAAGCTCAGGGTATAAAGTATAAGCTCTGCTTTATGAGAAGAATTAAAAAGCTCCTCACAAAATCTTTTCCCCTCGACTAAAAATCTTTTTTGCTCTTTCCTCCCCTTTTTAGTCTTAAGCTTGGCAAGTTCTTTAAGTTTGTTTTTTGAAAATATTATCATAAAACGGTTGAATTTTTTTCGAAAAATCTGTTCATTCATATTAAGATATTTCTTGTTGCAATTCAAGGAGAAAAATATTAATTTGAGTTAACTCCGATTTAGGTTATGAGGCTTTTAAAAAACAAATACATATGGTTTCAAACAGTTTTTTTTATCCTTTTTGTCTTTCAGGCTCAAGCACAGGAAAAAATCATAAGGATAGATTATCCCTCTCAACCAGCTACCGAATCCTTTGTCTCCACTGAACCACAAAGACCAAAAATAGGCTTGGCTCTATCCGGTGGAGGTGCCAGGGGGTTTGCCCAGATAGGGATACTCAAGGTTTTCGAAAAGGAGAATATTCCCATAGATTATATAGCTGGAACCAGCATGGGTGGTATAATCGGCGGACTGTATGCTTCAGGTTACTCCGCATCCGATCTGGAAAGAATAGCCCAGGAAGTTGAGTGGTCCAACCTTTTATCTGATACCCCTCCTCGGCTCTCACTTTTTCTTACTCAGAGGGAGGAAAGGGAAGGTGCTTTGTTTGAGATCAGATTCGATGGATTGACGCCATATATTCCGAAGGCTTTAACCTCCGGACAGAAAATATCCAACCTTTTGACCAACCTGACCATGAGGGCAAACCTTTTGGCTCGCTCCGATTTCGAGAACTTGAAAATTCCTTTCAGGGCAGTTACAACCGACCTGGTGACCGGATCTGAGGTTGTGTTAAAATCGGGGGACCTGTCCGAAGCGATGAGAGCAACCATGGCAGTTCCATTGGCTCTCTCACCGGTGGAAAAAGAGGGGATGCTTTTAGTTGACGGGGGACTGGTCGACCCTGTTCCGGTGGAGGTGGTAAAGGAGATGGGGGCGGATATCGTGGTGGCAATCAATACCTCCTCTGAGCTTTTACCCTCGGACAAGATAAAAAATCCCTTTGACATAGCCAATCAAGCAACCAGCATAATGTCTCTGGAGAAGAAAAACCAGCAGCTGAAAAAAGCGGATTTGGTGATCTCCCCTGAGCTTTCACAATTTTCCTCAATAGATTTCAACAGGGCGGATACCCTGATAAAAATCGGGGAAACAGAAGCTTTGAAAGCCATAAAAGAGTTGAAAAAAAGTATGGAGAAAATATCACAGGTAAAAGATGAACCGGACTTTTTTTTCATCCAGAAGGTGAGTTTTTCCGGAAACAGAGAAGATAAAACGGAGTACTTAAGCCGGTTAACTCAGGTCAAGGAGAATAGCTTCACCTCAAATAAAAATATAGAAAACGACTTAAAAAAGCTTTATTCCAGTGGAAATTTCCAAAGGGTTTCCGCTGAGCTTTCTCAAAAAAGTGACCTCTATTCTCTGAACTACCAACTGAAAGAAAATCCTAAGGTAGAAAAAGTAGTATTTGAAAACAACACCATTTATCCAGATACAGTTCTAAAAGACATCATTTCCTTATCTTCAGGAAATATTTTCAACTCAAAAAAACTGGAGAATGACCTAAAGGTAATTAGAGATCTCTATCAAAAAGATGGATACAGTCTAATCGATTTCGACACTATACATTATGATCCCTCTACCAGAAAATTAACTTTTGCCCTGGATGAGGGAATCATCTCTGATATCAAAATCGAGGGGAACAAAAGAACCAAATCATGGGTAATAAGAAGAAATTTCCCTCAGAAAGCTGGCCAGCCCTACAATTCCAAAAAGATAAATCAGGGCCTTTCCAATATCTATGGAACCGGGCTTTTTGAGAAGGTTTTGTTGAGCATCGAAAAAAATGCTTCAGGCAACGTGCTCAAGATAAAGATCACCGAGAAGATATTCGATTTCGTCAGGGCGGGAGCTCACTATAAAGATGAGTACAAAAACGAGGGATTTTTACAATTTGTCGATTCCAATATCCTGGGGATAGGAAACGAGATTTTTACCCATTTCCAATACGGGGATAAAAGACAAAGATACAGTTTAAACTTCAAGGCTGACCGGATTATGAAAACCTATCTTACCTACAAGCTCAAGCTCTATCACACCTGGGATAAAAAAAACCTTTATGAAAGGTATGAGATAAAAGAGAGCTTTACCCAGAAAAAAACCGGTGTGCATTTCTCCTTCGGACAGCACATAAAAAGGCTGGGAATGGCATCTCTGGAGGGGAAATACGAAAGGGCTAAAATCCATCCTGAGGGATCGAACGCATATGAGAACTACAACCTGGGCATCATTATCTTCAGATCATTAGTTGATACTTTCGATAAATATCCTTTCCCCGACGAGGGTAAATATCACCACTTTTATTTTGAGATAGTGGGGAAATACTTAGGAGGTGATAAGGATTACAGAAAGGGATTCTCCTCTTTGGAATCATACTTCCCCTTATCCGAAAGATTGAATTTCCACCCCAAGGTTGCCTTTGGCTTATCCAACGGTCTTCCCTTATCCGAGAAATTCACCCTGGGCGGAAAACAAAATTTCTACGGTTTTCTCTCCGAGGAGCTGAAGGGGGATAAGCTTTTCTACTTTAATCTGGGCTTGAGATTTAAATTCCCTTACAAGATTTATCTCACCTTAAGATATGATTCCGGGAATGTCTGGTCTAATACCGAACAGATAAAGCTGAAAAATCTAAAGCAAGGGATAGGTGGAGGGATTGCTGTTTTAACTCCCCTGGGACCTGTTCAGTTCGATTACGGGGTAGCTGAGAAGACCAACAGGTTTTATTTTAATTTGGGATTTGACTTTTAAAGTTTTTTACCCTTTAATCATATACTTCGGGAATTGGAATTCTCGAAGCTAAAAAGGATCGTAGTTGCCCAAAAAAGCTATATTAGGTTCTTCGATATGCCAGAAAATCAATTTCAAATCAAAGACTCTCAGGTAAAAAAGAATCTTAATTGGCACCTATTACGATTTCTAAGATTAAACCAAAGAACCAGAGAAGAGCTAAAACAAAAGCTCGAAGATCTCTATCTGGGTTACTGGAAGGTCAATGAAAAACTTTTAGACGATTATTTGAATCGGCTTGCACAGGAGGGTTTGATTAAGCGTTCGGAGATATACCAGATAACCGAAAAAGGTCTGGATGCTATAGGCGAAAAAGAAAAAGAAATCGAAAGATACCATGCTCATCTCTCCAAGGAAGCATGCGCTGCTTATTCCTTGTGGGGAAACGTTGGACTATCCGCTCTGGAATTCTTTGTCGGCTTCCTCTCCGGAAGCATCGGACTTATTGCCGATGCTGTGCATACCGCTATTGACATAGTTGCTTCAGCCATCACCTGGATAGGGATAAAAATAAATAAAGAGGCCCAGGCCGCCCTTATCGGGGGGATAATCCTATGCGGCATCGGTGCCTACATCGCCTTTGAATCGGTAACCAAAGTCTTCAAGCCGGCTGAGGTACATTTTCAGGCAGTAGCTTTGATCACCATAGTGATCAACATAGCTGTCAACGCTTATTTCTCATTCTACAAATTCTACGTGGGGGGCAAAACCAGAAGCATATCTCTGATAGCAGATGCCTATCATACCAAAACGGACATCTGGTCATCGGTTGCGGTTCTGGTCGGACTTTTAGGAGCCACCTTTGGATTTTTTGTGCTGGATGCCCTTGCCGGTGCTGTGGTATCATTTTTTATCATCTTGGGAGGCTATGAGTTAATCAGAGAATCGAGCAAGGTGATGCACGGAGAGGATCCCAAATTGGAAAAGTTCTCCAAATTTCTTGAAAGCCATCTTAAGATTTTACCTCATCGCGGGGTTTTTGTAAGTCTATGGCTTTTTAACTTGCAGGAGATGACCCAGGAAGAAAATCTGAAGCGGATTAAAAAAGGTTTTGGCAAGCATTTCCCGGTAAAGCTTGAGGATAAAGATTACAGAAGTATATATAAAAAATTGGAAAGCGAAGAACTGGTTGAAAAGACATCGGAGGGTGAACTAAGTGTTACTGATAAAGGAAAAAAGGAATTAAAGATTCTTGCAAAGGAGCAACCTGCTTACCTCCCCTGGCTTCACCGTGAAGTCGCATTAAGCCCCAGAAAAATCGATTGGTTTGTCGAGGGATTATAGAGTGGTTGTAAGAGACAAGAAAAGAACTCAAGTATGTAAGTGTTGAAGTAAAGAGTTAGTCGATAGTGTTAGAAGTTTAGGAGGAAAAAATATGTCGAAAGATAAATCAAAAGATACGGAAAGTGTAAAAAATGGGTGGGACGAGCATGCTGAGACATATGACCGGTGGTACCAGGCCTTTGAGGGAGCCTGTGAAAACTACGTGGACTGGGAACTTTTGAAAAAATATCTTCCCAAAAATAAAGATGCAAAGATCCTGGATGCTGCTGGTGGAACCGGAAGAATTACCCTTCCTTTGGCAAAGATGGGATACTCAGTTACCCTTTGTGATATCTCTCCTGCAATGCTGAACGTTGCAAAGGAAAAAATGAAAAGAGAAGGAATGTTGGATAAAGTGGAGATCTCAGAGTGCGATGTCCAAAAGCTTGATTTCCCGGACGAGAGTTTCGATTTCGTGCTCTGCTGGGATGGGATGTTCGAGGCTGCAAAAGAGCTGATAAGGGTGATAAAGAAAAAAGGTAAAGTCTCGATATTTTTGATGAACAAATGCGGTGCAGCTATTAGTCAGTTTAGAGAGAATCCGGATTCTGCTCTAACTTTACTTAAATCAGAATCAGCTTATATTCACCATGATGAGGAGAAGCACAAAGCTTTGAGCCCAGAAGAAGCAAAAGAGTACTTCGAGAAAGAAGGAGTTAAGGTTTTTGAGATATACGCTGTATGCGGTATGCTGGATTTTCTCTCTATACCGGAAGAGGTTTTAAAATCCATTGAGTGGGATGAGAAATTCTTCAAACAGACAACTGAAATACTTTTGAGACTGAGCAAAGAACCATCGGTTAAAGGATTGTCAAGACACCTGGTTTTATATGGGGAAAAAATTTAAAAGAGGTGTGTAAATAAACAGTCAAGCTAAACACAGATATCATCACTCCAATTTTGCTTTCTGGATAATAACTCTGATGCACGATAATCCGCTTCTCCCCATTTTTAGAAATCCTTATAAACTTTTAAAAGCAGCTGGATTAAAACCAGATCAAAAAGTGCTGGAGGTGGGATGCGGTCCCGGATTTTTCACCATCCCCGCAGCAAAAATAGTTGGTAGCAACGGATTAATTTATGCTGTGGACGTACATCCCCTTGCGATTAAAAGGGTACAGAGTAAAATCGAAAAAGAGGGAATAAAAAATGTGACTACAATGCTCGCAAACGCATCTGATACCGGATTGCCTGAGCAAAGCATTGATTTAAGCTTCGTTTTCGGACTTCGTTACATCGCTGGCGGATTGGAAAATCTATTAACAGAGATGCATCGCATCTTGAAACCTGAGGGTGTACTTTCATTTGAAAAGACCAGAGGCTCAGAGGGAAAATTAATCAAAGAAGTTGAAGGAAAAGGATTTTCTTATTTGTAAAGTAAAAATTATTGAAGGATAAAACTCTAAGTTAAAAGGAGGAATAAACAGAAAAGTTAAATAATGGAGGTAGAAGATATGACCAAACTCCGCATATCCTGGCAGAAAAAATTAAAGGACAGTAAGGATTTGCCCAAAGTTATTGTAATCGATGATAAAATGAGCAAAAGATGGGGTACCGGAACCTGTGTGATACCAGCGCCATTGGAGGTTGATGAGATTATGAAAAAAGTACCCAAGAGTAAGCTGATTACCATAAATGAAATTCGTCAGATACTTGCCAAAAAGCACAAGGCAACAATCGGCTGCCCCATTACCACCGGAATCTTTGCCTGGATCGCAGCTAATGCAGCGGATGAGCTGGCAAAAGAGGGAAAGAAAAGGATCACCCCTTACTGGCGAACACTTAAAACCGGTGGAATTTTGAATGAAAAATACCCTGGTGGGATTGAGGGGCAAAAGAAACTTCTGGAAAATGAAGGGCACAAGGTACTTCAAAAAGGGAAAAAGCATCTGGTTTTGGATTTTGAGAAATATCTGGCAAAATTGTAAAAAACTTTGTCGTATAATTTGATTTAATAATTCACTCTAACCAAGGAGTGTTTAAATGCAAAAGTTAGAATTTCTTATTATTTTAGTCTTAATTTTGATATTTTTAATCCCTCAAGCTATGGCAAAGGATTTGAATTTGACCATAGTTTATGATAACAACCCTTATGATAAAAAATTGGAAACTGCCTGGGGATTTTCCTGTCTGGTTGAGGGGACTGAAAAAACCATTCTTTTCGATGTTGGGGGAGAAGGGGATCTGCTCTGTGAAAATATGAAAAAGCTTGAAATCGACCCAAAAGAAGTTGACATAGTGGTTTTATCTCATATACATCAGGATCACATCGGAGGATTATTTGACTTTTTAAAAGAAAACCATAATGTCACAGTATACCTACCGGAATCTTTTACCAAAGAGGTTAAAAAAGATATTGAGAAAGCCGGTGCCAAATTGGTGGAGGTAAAAAAGCCAGCGCAGATAACAGAAGAAGTTTACTCAACAGGAGAGCTGGGTAAAAGAATCAAGGAGCAGTCTCTTGTGATAAAGACCGAAAAGGGATTGGTAGTGATAACCGGCTGTGCCCATCCGGGGATCGTTGAGATTGTCAAAAAGGTAAAGGAGATTGACAGTTGCGATGTCTTTTTTGTACTGGGTGGTTTCCATCTGCTATCGATGAAAGAATCCCAGATAAAAGAAATTTCAAAAGAGATGAAAGAATTGAAAGTAAAAAAGATTGCACCCTGTCACTGTTCCGGCGATCTTGCCAGAGAAATTTTCCAAAAAGAATACAAGGAGGATTTCATTGAGGCTGGTGTTGGGAAGAAAATCAAAATCGAAAATGCTTTTTCAGAAAAAACAATTGGAAAATAAAAAAAAGAATTTTAATTTTAAAAAACGACAAATCGAATTTAGTTAAAAATCTATCGCGATGTCAAAGGCAGGCACCAAAGAAAAACGAAACATCAGGTATAATTCTGAAAAAACAAAAATCCATCCCAACCGCTGGGTTAGAATCCTCTGGAAAATATCAGGAACCTTCTTCGTAGGACTTGCAATCTTAGGTATCTTTTTACCCCTTTTGCCAACCACCCCATTTCTTCTTTTAGCCTTAGCTTGCTATGCTAAAAGCTCCAAAAGACTTCATAGTTGGCTTTTGACCAACAGATGGTTTGGTAGATACCTCAGAAATTACAGAGAAAGAAAAGGAATTCCCTTTAAGGTGAAAATCCTGACTGTTTTATTCTTATGGTTAACCATAGGATATTCAGCCATCTTTATAATCAAAATATTTTTAATTAAAATCATCCTTTTTATAATTGCTGCAGGTGTCAGCATCCATATACTTTCAATACCTACCTTGAGGAAATCACAAAGAAATAATTCAATTTAAAACCTCCTTTTCTCCTTGGTACAAATTTCTCCCAAAAGGAATTAAGTGTCTAAAAAAACTTGACTTTTTCAGTGAGAATTTTATAATAAAAAAGACAAAAAGAAGTTTTCATCCATAGGGGTTGGGGACAAAAAACTTCTTATGCGGTTGAGAATGATCAAATGTTAAAACATTAATCCACTCCAAAAACAGGAGGTTTTATGTCAGCACCATTTAGAATCGTAAGGCCACACACGGGTGTCAAAGCCGTGGCAGTGGATGAAGTTAGGGGGGGAGCAGCTGGTGTACTTGGAACTCAGGAGGATTTCAAGTTCTACTTGGACAGGTTATTGAAGATGATCCCGGCTGAAGTTATTGGTTTTTACCTGGTAGGAAGCGGTTTCATAAGTCAAGACGATCCCATTATGCTGATAATATGGACAGCAGTGTGTCTGTTAGGTGTAGTAGCTGTCCGTGCTTTTGGCACAGCAGATCCAGAGAAACACAAATCACCTGACTGGGTGCATATCTGGATTTCCTTAGCTGCATTCTTGATATGGATATATACCTTAGGTGGCTTTTTTAAAGCTCTTAATGTCCATAATCCGAAGTATGGATCCCTCATGGTGCTTGCTTTTACATTTTTCGTACCTCTTTTGTACCTGGGACCAAAGGATTAGTAATTTTAAGATTGAAGTACTAACCATTATTAGAGTTCAAAAAAGGACATAAGTGATGAGCAATGGTGGAGTTAAGCTTCAAAATCTGCGTGATTTTACAGTGCAGATACGGCATCCCAAAACGGATCAAATAGTCGGAACAGGAATTGCAGTTTCCATGGATGGGAAAATCGTCACCTGCGCTCACGTTGTGCTCGCAGCAGGAGTTAATCCTCGGTTAGGTAAGCGCATTCCTGGATCCTGGGAAATAGTTTTAAAAAGCATTTTTGGAAAAAAGCCAGATAATCTCAAAGACGCCAAAGATGCAGAAGTAGTAGTATATTTTCCTCAGGCACGCGGTGGAGAGGAAAAGAAGCGTCGTGCTAAAGTAGCTGCTTGTTTTCCTGAACACGATGACGATGCCGTAATTCTTCAATTAACAGATGGCCCCTCCCCTTTAGCACCTGAGCAAATTGCCATATTGGGAACAGCAGAACCATCAAAAGGCAATCCTTTTCGCAGCTATGAATATCGCCCCTTGGGCAAATACAAGGCAAGCTACGCTGACGGAACTATTATGGGCTGCATTGAGTGTCCAGAGCAACTACCGTTACAAGCCGAGCCTGTACAACTTAAATCACAGCACATTAATTTTGGAATGAGTGGTTCACCTGTTTTAGATAATAAGAGAAATCTGATCATTGGTATTATCTCTGAAACTTGGTTTCCTGATAAATCTCCAAAAGACAGAGATACTGGCTGGGCGGTCGATGCAAAAGTCCTTAGTTTTAATCCAATGCTCTTACCGGTGCAAGAAGAATCTCTCCCTCTTGTAGTTGCTTCTCAACCTAAAACTGACATAAAGGCAGCGCGAGAGCAAGTGGCGCTCAAGGATAAGATTGCATGGAACAATGCACCAGCTCTAATTCCAGAATGGGTTGGGCGTGAAGATTTGCTAAAGGAAATTAACTCTGATTGGGGTAATCCAGACTGCAAAATAACTGGTTTGATTGGATTTGGCGGCGAGGGCAAGAGTAGCTTAGCTCGCCAATGGGTGGAAAATTTACTAAATAATGAATCCCAGCAACAACCAGATGGTGTTTTCTGGTGGGGCTTTTACACCAGACCCAGCGTTGATGAGTTCTTTGAGTCAGCACTCAAGTTTATGGGTGGAGGTAAAATTGATCCACGTAACTATGCTTCACCCAGTGCTAAAGCCCATTTAATCGCAGGTATGCTACATGCTGGACGCTATCTTTTTATCCTTGATGGACTCGAAATTATGCAAAATCAAGAAGGGGATCAATATGGGTTGTTGAAAAGTACTGATTTACGCGATTTCCTTGAGTACTTCGCCGATCCTAAGCATAACTCACATTGTTTAATCACCAGCCGTGCACCTGTGCTTGACCTGATGGATTATACAACCTATACCCATAGAGACTTAACCCGCCTTAATCCTACTGATGGAAGGGCTTTACTGGAAAAAATAGGTGTGAAAGGTTCAAAAGATGCACTGGATAAAGTAGTAACTGAATGGGATGGACACGCTTTAACTATAAGCCTTTTAGGTTCCTACCTAATGAAGCAACACAAAGGCGATGTGTCAAAAATCAAAGAAATTCCGCCTCCAGTTGCAGACGAACCGCGTTATGAGAGAGTACATAGAGTGCTTCGGAGGTATGATGAGCATCTTAACGATGCGGAACGAGCCTTTCTTACCCTTTTCAGCGCCTTCCGCACACCAGTTGAGGAAAAAGCCTTTGAGAAAGTTTTCCGGGCTAAGATGGATTCTAATGCACTAAATGCACCCATTGCTGAGCTGAATGATACAGATTTCAAGGCTATAATCAAGCGACTACTTGATTATCGCATCCTCCGCTATGATCCACGCGACAGGAGCTACACCGCCCATCCGCTTATTCGCAGCCACTATCTTGCTATCTTCACTAAAGGCAAACCTGAGCAGTCAAAGGACGTACACAAACAAATCAAGGATTATTATCTCTCAATAGCTGGTGACACTCCATACAATCCTACTCTCGATGATCTTAAACCTCTTATCGAGGTAGTACACCACGCTTGCAGTTCTGGGGCTTATGATGAGGCATATCGCGTTTATTTAGATCGTATTTATCAGAGCGAGAATTTCGTGCTCACCGCAAAAATAGGTGCTTGGGAAACAGCATCGGCATTATGGCTCGAATTTTTCCCCCACAGAGATGCTTCACAGGATCCACAGGTTAGTGAGCTAAAAGACAAAAGTTGGATCCTTAATGACGCAGGCCTCTGCTTGATGTGCCTCGGACGTCTGAGCGAAACAACACCACTCTATGAAAGAGCTGTTGCTGGGTATCTGAAGGATGAAAACTGGAGAAATGCCAGCCGCGTCTACCGGAACTTGGTAGACATACACATTTATCTTGGTAATTTTCCTGCTGCCAAGGATGCTACTGACAATGCACTAAGTTTAGCTCGCAACATAAAATCACAAACTGAAGAGTCCGATGCATTGACATATCAATCATGGATCGACAACCTAAAAGGTGATTTGTTAACAGCAACTAAAACATTTAAGCAGGCAGAGGATCTGCAAAAAAAAGAGCAACCAGATAAACACTACCTCTACAGCATATACGGTATCCAGCACGCTGAGCACCTCCTGTGTATTGGAGAAGTTGACTATGCCCAACGTGTCACTGACGAAAACTTGAAGATTTGTAATAATGAGCTTTGGCAACACCAAATTAGTCAATGCCACCGTGTATTCGGCGACTTAGATTCGCAAGAGAATAAGCACGAAAGTGCCCGCAAGAATTACAATGATGCGCTCAAGATCGCGAGAAACATCACCGTACGTTTCGTTCTTATTGAGGCACTCCTTGCTCGCGGTCGCTGGTATGCGAAGCATATGAAGGATGCTCCAGCAGCGTTCAGCGATTTGAACGAGGCATTGGATTATGCTGTTGATGGCGGCTATCGGATATATGAGGCGGATATACGTATTGCACTTGCATGGGCACATCTTGCGGATAAAAAACCTAAAGAGGCACGGGCTGAGGCGGAGCATGCATTAAGGATGAGTAAGGATATGGGGTATTATTGGGGGAAAAAGGATGCGCAGGAGGTATTGGGGGAGATAGAGAAAAAGAAGTGACGCCAGAAACGTCATTGCGAGGAACGAAGTGACGAAGCAATCTGTCTATTAATTAATATTTCTAAACGTTCTGGCGGGGTACCCTTACCCCGCCACCTTCTCGGTCAAGGGTGGGGGCACCCTTGACCAACTTTCCATCGGGAGATTGCTTCACCCTTCGGGTTCGCAATGACGGTGTAAAAAATTCCCTTCCATCCACCAGTGGAGACCTGAAAGTCTCCTCTACATTTTAACCGCAAATGGGAGGCCACAAGGGACTCCCCTACACTGCAAAAACAAGTTCTGTTGGTTGGGGAATTGGAATTCCCCAACCGCAGCTTTAGTGCAGGAAATCCAATTCCTGCACCAACAAAGAGCCCCGCTAAAGGCGGGGCTTCACCCTTCGGGTTCGCAATGACAGTCCCCAGCGGGAGACTACAAGGGTCTCCCTTACTTTTTTGTCAAACATTTTAAAGTACAACAAAGTATAATAAAGTAGTATAAAATACTTGATAAACATATTTAATAAAGTATTTATGAAGAAATATAAAACCTCATGGATTTAAATTAAAGACTATGAAAAGGCTAAACTATGAAAGAAAAATCTTTTAAAAAGATGAATTTTTTGACCTCATCTGAGATAGCACAGAAACTAAAAATGAACACCCAGGTGATTTTAAGAAAACTCCAATCTGGTGAGATAGAGGGATACAAATTAGGAAAGGACTGGAGAGTGGAGGAGGGAAAGCTTCTGGAATGGTTGGAGAAAAGCTCCAGCAGAAGGAAAAAGGATCAGAGGACAAAAATATTGGAGTCATTTTTTGCTGGTGGAAAATTGAAAAGTATTCCTGCTCAGAGGAAAAAGAAAATATTCGTTTTAGAGGAAATCTTAAAATCATTCGAGCCGGGTAAAGTCTATTCGGAAAGCGATGTTAATAAGATAATCTCCTCTTTTCACCCTGATTTCTGCACCATCCGCAGGGAGTTTATAATAAATAAGATGATGCAGAGGAGGGGTGGAAAATACAAAGTCGCTTCAAGCTACAGACCTTTCCTCGAGAGTTTATATGTGCCCCATGGGTTTTCTAAAGAAACGGAGAAAAAGAGGGTAAAAAAACCAACCTGAAGTAATGGATAAATGTAGGGGCGGGATTTATCCCCGCCCGTGCATTTTTTTCGGGAGCCCACACAGGGTCTCCCCTACTTTTCCATGTCTTTGCGAGGAACGAAGTGACGAAGCAATCTCTATCTATCTGGAGATTGCTTCACCCTTCGGGTTCGCAATGACGATGTGTAGAATTACTTTGCGTCTCCACGGGAAACTACCCGAGGCGGGCAGGCAAGGGTCTCCCCTACTTCTTGGCTCTTATCTGCTGGAGCAGATTCTTTGCCCTCTCGTCCCGGGGATTTTTTGAAATCCACTTTTCTATGAGCTTCTCTGCTTTCTCAATCTGGTTGGTTGAGAGATAAAAACCCACCAGAGGTTGGAAGGAAAAAGCATCGGTGGGCTCCATCTCGAAAGCCCTTTCCATCTCCACCTGCGCATTCTCATACTCCCCGCTCCGGTAGTACAAAGCTCCCAGAAATTGATGATAGGCTACGGTGTAAGGTTGTTTTCTCACCGCTTCCTCAAGATTTTCCACTCCCCGTTTTAAAATCTCTTCTGCCTTTTCCTCCTGCCCCTCCGATTGGTAATGATGATTTGCAAGGATATAGGTGCGGTAATAGTAGGGATGAACCTGGATTGCTTTTTCAAGCAGTTCAAATGCCTTATCCTTTTGATCATTTTCAAAATAGTAACCCGCCAGTTCTATGAACTTCTCCGGATAGATATAAAGAAGTCCGATTGTGGTCTCGTCCTTGTAAACGCCCAGATCGTCTACCCCCCGGTACTTATAGACATCCTCTATAAGACGATGAAACTTCTCCTGGTTAACTCTACGGTAACCCTTCTCCGAAACGATGCGGTAAGCCAGTGCTTCAGCCACCACGTTGCTGTCCAGACCAACCCAGTAGTTGGGGGTAACCGTGGTGGAGAAATAGATCGGATATTTCCACTGGTTGGATTCCAGGATGATCAGAATCATCTGGTCCTGAAGCTGCATTCCCCTTTTTCTCTGGGGATCGTAAAAGGGGAACAGGTATCTTCTGCTGTTTAAGGATTTGTCATAAAAAGGTTTTTGGGGCCTTGTTATTCTCCTCCCGCCCTCGACTACCTCGACCCACTTAATCTGCTCATCCTCCAGATCAATGGGAACCCCCATCTGGTTTTTAAGCTGAAGTATGTACCAGTCAGCATTTAGAAGGCTCAAATTGACCACTCTGACGTCCTTCCTCACCCCCTCCACCTCCTGGATGAACCACAAAGGAAAGGTGTCGTTATCCCCGTTGGTGAATATGATTCCGTTCTCATCGCAGGAGTTTAAAATGTTGTAAGCATAATCGTAGGGTATGTAGTTGTTCCTTCTGTTGTTGGGGGAATTGAAATTCTTGCTGAAAGTTAGAAGGGGCAAAAACAAAAGAAATACCAAAACTAAGTAGCCGGTGAATCTTAAAAAGGTATGGTTGGATTTATACTTCTCTACTACCTCCCCGATGCTTCGCAACAATCCTGCTGCTCCTAATCCCAGGAGTATGGCAAAAAACATAAAGGCCGGTGTGAAAAAATAATC
>LJUW01000088.1 GCA_001304315.1 candidate division Zixibacteria bacterium SM23_73_2
TTTTCAACCTCGGATTTGACTAAAGACAGAATCAGATCGATGTCGTGAATCATAAGGTCCAGGATAACCGCCACGTCAGTTCCTCTGGTAGCAAAAGATGACAACCGGTGCGATTCTATGAATTTTGGCTCATGCACATCTTTCTCAACTGCCCTGAAAGCCGGATTGAACCTCTCGATGTGTCCAATCTGAAGAATTGAGTTTTTCTCCTGGGCCAGGGAAACTAAAATTTGGGCTTGTTCTTTTGTCTGGGTGATGGGCTTCTCTATTAAAAGATCAAGTCCCCTTTCTAAAATTATTCTGCCAACCTCGAAATGAAGAGAGGTAGGCACAACCAAACTCACAGCTTCTGTCCGGTCAAGAAGAGAATCCAGATCATCAAAAGCTTTAGTGTTGAATTGGGAGGCTATCTTTTGAGCTTTATTTTCATCCACATCGTAAACACCCACCAGCGATGCCTCAGGAATCTCCGAGTAGATTCTGGCGTGATGCCTTCCAAGATGACCCACACCCACGACGCCTGCTTTAATCCTATCCATAATCTTTTTAATTAAAATACCTGAATAAACGACTTAAGTTATGAAAATATATAAAATCTGTTGTGAATAATCAAATAATTTATTGATGGGAAAGCTTCCGGCTGAAAATAAACATTGCCAAGGATAAATTCCCTGACCTGTTAGGAAATTAAATAAATTCCCTTTAAAATCTCTATTTAACGATTCCCCTTTCGCTGGAGCTTACGAAATCCAGAACAGTTTTAACCTCAGGAACAGGCTCCACTTCTTTTTCTATCTTCTCCAGCGCCTGGGTGGTATTAAGATTCGACCTGAAGAGAATTTTATAAACTTCCTTTAATAACTTGATGCTTTTGTCCGAAAATCTCCTCCTTTTTAAACCCACCAGGTTCAGCCCCACGGTCTTTAGAGGATACCCCCCCACCAGCATATAGGGACAGACGTCCTTCTGAACCCTGAACCCCCCGCCTATTATCGAGTGTTTCCCTATCCTCACGAACTGGTGCACCGGAACGACCCCGCCAACGATAGCATAATCCCCGATCTCCACATGACCTGCCAGGTTGACCGAATTAGCCAGAATCACCTGGTCACCCAGAAGTCCATCATGAGCTATGTGAGCATACATCATGATAAAGCAGTTTTTACCGACTATGGTTCCTCCCCTCCATTTCGTTCCACGATTTAAGCTGGCATATTCTCGAATAACGGTGTTATCTCCGATTTTCAGGTAGGTTTTTTCCCCTCCGAATTTCAGATCCTGGGGAGGGGTTCCTAAAACCGCTCCGTGAAATATCTGGCAGTTTTCTCCTATTTCGGTTCCCGAATCCAAAAGGACATTCGAGCCTATTTTGGTTTTTCTTCCGATTTGAACTCCGGAATTGATTATGCTATAAGGGCCCACCACAACATCCTCTGCAAGTTCAGCCTTTGGATCCACAATTGCAGTTGGATGTATATTGGCCATAGAGATAAGGTATAAGAAAGGTTTTATCTGTTTTTCTCCACGATGGTCGCCAAAAGGGTGGCTTCGGTCACCAGCTGATCATCAACAAATGCCTTTCCCTCCATCTTGCAGGTTCCGCTTCTGAAGTGCAGCATCACCAGCTCGAATTTTATCTGATCTCCGGGAAGAACCGGTCGCCTGAACCTCACCCGGTCTATCCCCATAAAATACACAACCTTGTCCTCTGGATCATCAATCGTGTTCAAAAGCAAAATCCCGCCTGCCTGAGCCATAGCCTCGATGATCAGAACCCCGGGCATAATCGGATGTCCGGGAAAATGGCCGGAGAAAAAAGGCTCGTTCATGGTAACGTTTTTTATGGCAACCACTTTTTTATTGGGCTCCAGATCCAGTACCCTGTCGATCAGAAGAAAAGGGTAGCGGTGAGGCATTATCTTTAGAATCGCATCTATATCCAGAAGGTACTCCGTGCCTTTTTTCCTTCCGGGATATCTTCTTACGATCTTTTTTTTCTCGTATTCCTGCCTTATCTTTTTCACCAGAGCCACGTTGGCGGAATGGCCCGAGCGGGCAGCCATAACGTGAGCCCTCAGTGGAACCCCGATCAAATACAGATCGCCCAGAAGATCCAGGGCTTTATGCCTTACCGGCTCGTTGTAGAATCTCAAAGGCACATCGTTTAAGATGCCGGTTTTGCCAACGAAAACGTTCCTTTTTAAATTGAATTTCTTTTTCAATCTTTCTATCTCTGTTGAATCGATGTCCATATCGCAGATAACGATGGAGTTATCCAGAGTCCCCCCCTTGATCAATCCCTGATCCTTGAGCATCTCAACCTCGTGCAGAAAGGAGAAAGTTCTGGCAGGGGCAAACTCTTTCACGAACTCCTTTTCCAGAGATTCCAAAAAGGTGTACTGGGAGCCCAAAGCTGGGTTCTGGTAATCGACGAAAAAGGTTATCCGCAGCTCATCCGAAGGGAGTGCCACTATGTCGATACCCTTGTCCTTTTCCGAATAGAAAAGGGGTGTCTCGATATCCAGAAAGTTCTTTTCCGCTTCCTGTTCGAGTACGCCCGCATCAAGAATGGTCTGGACAAAGGGAAGGGAGCTTCCGTCACCAACCGGAGGTTCATTGGAATCGAGCTCAACTTTAAGGTTATCCAGCTCCAGCCCGGCCAAAGCAGCCAGGACATGCTCCACTGTCCAGATCTTCACCTCCCCCTTTCCAATTGAGGTTCCTCTGGTTATGTCGATCACGTGGTCGATATCCGCAGGGATCTCCGGCGAGCCATCCAGGTCTTTGCGAACGAAAACTATTCCGTGATCCACCGGAGCCGGTTTAAAGGTGATGGTGGTCTTGTTTCCGGTATGAAGACCCGTTCCGGAATAAGAGGCGGGTTTCTTTATGGTTCTTTGAAATCTATGCATTTTGTTTAAGAAAACTTTAAAATCTCATTCATTGGAAATCAATCCTTTGCATCGGGTTAAAAATTAACCCTTTTGAAAGGAATGTCAAGGAGAAATTACTTTCTGGAGTGTCAAGCCCCTCCTAGGTCGGGATCTACGACTTCAGCTTGACCTGCAAATCCAATAGGATTTGCTATAAAGATAAATAATAAAGGTCAGGCTTTGCCTGACCAAGTCAGCCTAAAAGGCTGACACTCCATTAACTTTTGGAGTGTCAAGCTTACGCTTAACCAGGTTAGCCTGAAGGCTAACACTCCAGAGACCCAAGCAAAAACTTACTTATGAGGCTTTATCTCGAACTCCCGCTCCAGAGCTTTGACCGCATCGACCATCGATTCCTCGGAGATGATGCAGGTTATCGAGGACATCGAGGTGGAGATCATCTCGATATTTATCCCCGCAGAGGATAAGGATTTAAACATCCTTCCCGCTATCCCGGCTTGGCGAATCAACTCGTGTCCGCTGATCGAGACCAAAGCTATCCGCGAGTCGTGGGAGATCTTCTCCGCCTTGACCTCACGTTTCAAAGGCTCTATCGCTGCCAGAACTGAGGGAAGCTCCTCCTTGGCTATAACGAAGGAGAGGTTGGCTTTACCCTTTGATACCGGTACGGAGGATACCAGCTCGATGTTAAAACCCTGCGTTCCCAGGGTGCTGAATATGTCCGCTGCTATCCCTGGTCTGTCCTCAACCGAATGGAGCGTGACCTTGGAAACATCGGTGTTGCTTATTATCTGAACCTCATCGCTCATATACACTACCTTGGCTTAATATTTAAAATCTACAATTCATAAACTTGATTAAAACTCCATTTCCATTTTTTTCTTGCTCAGCCCCTCGGGTAAATCGAACTCCGAATCAGCTACCTTCTCTTTTTTAATCTCCTCGATAGTGGTGGTTGTTTCAAAGAGTATGCCACCTTTTGATCCCTCAGGAGAAATACCCATCTTCTCCATCATTTGCTTCTGCATTGCAGAGAGCTCCTCTTCTTCCTCATACTTTTCATCTTCCTTTTCTTCAACCTCTTCATCTTCTTCATCTTCTTCATACTCTTCATCTTCTTCTAATTCATCTTCAGGTTCCATCTCCATCTCCGGCTTCATTTGAACCACCGTTTTCAAGGGAAATCCTTTTATCTCCCCAGCTTTCTTTGATAGAAGTTCGGTATCGATCCCGAACTGTGCCATTCCTCCGAACATTTTCTCTGCATAATCCCCCATCCCCAGCTTCTCTGCCATCTTTTTGTTGAATTCCTCAATCTCACCTGATTCCTTAACCTCTTGAGTAATCCACATCTGAATATCCACGGTGAATTTACCTTCCTCGCCTGTTTCCGGATCCTCTCCCTCGGTTATCATCTTCACCAAAACCTCCTCGCAATCATAGCCTCCGATTTTTTGTTTTTTATCGGTGCGATTAATGTCGAATGTGGTCTTGGCCTCCATTTCCTCTTTATCCTCATCGGATACCTGAGATTTTACCATCTCCATCATCTTTTTCATCTGCTCAAAGGTAAGCTCGGTATATGTTTCCTCTTCTAAGTCGATATCCCATACAACTTCCTTATCCAGGCGGGTGATGGAGAGGTCTTTTTGATCTTTTACTTTCATCATCTTCATCATCATCCCGCCGGCAAACTTGGTGGTCGACTCCTCCCTTTTCTTATCTCCTTTGATTTTGGTTACAGTCTCTGTCTCCATATCACCCATTCCCATCATACCTGAGGTGATAGTTTTTGTGGTGTAAACCACGTCTGCTGCTGATAATGAAAAAAAGAAAAGAACCAAAACCGAAATTGAAAACAAAGTCTTGCGAAGCATAACCAACCTCCTTTTTTAGTTTTAATTAAAATAGTCAGAGGAATTTAAAATGTCAATTTTAATTTTGAAATATTTGCAAAGAGAAACGGCAATCTATATTATCTAAATATTTCAAAGATTTCGTTTTAGTGATAGCCAAAACCTTTCAGCCAAAGGCGAACCCACCTACGGTGGATAGGTTGCGTAAGTCATTGAAATTCAATACCCCGATTTCGCAGGCTAAAGCCTGTGGCTAACAAAAATAAAGGTTTTCACACAATCTGACGTGTCCTTCAAGAATAAAAAAACCCCCTCGCCAAAGGTGAGAGGGCTTTTTGAGTAAAGCCTTTAGTGGCTGCAGGGGGGTGGTCCGGATTTGAAAATGTAATTGGCTAAATATATGGCATCTGCCAGATCAACTCCGGCGTTACAGTTTACGTCTCCCATATACTTCGGATTGGGAGAGGGTCCGCCTTTCAGCTTGTAATTGGCTATAAACATTATGTCCGAAACGTCCACCAATTTATCGCAGTTAACGTCACCTGGAAAAGAAATGGTACCCACTCTGATATCGTCGATGTATGCGCCCTCGGCAATAGGCTCGTTATCGCTGGTGAATTTGAACCTGAGCCGGCAGGAGTTTCCAGCCGGATAGGAGGAGAGGTCGTAGATCTCGATGTGCCAGTCATCACCCATGTAAGCTGAATCCAGAGCACCTCCCGAACCGATAAAATCAAGTGTCTGCCACCCGGAACCGCAGTCCACCTGCACCCAGAAACCATTCACCCCATATATGGCAACGTCGAACCATCTCCAGAAGGAAAGATAGGAGTTGGGAGGCAGCTCAAAATAGGGGGAAACCAGCCAGCAGTCCATTCCGCTAAGGTATTGCCAGGTCCCCTCCTGGCCACAATACCAGCTGTGGGAGGATGAATGGGAGCGGTGTTCGGAGATATGCCAGAGATCGCTGGTTCCGCTGTGAGTCCAGCCAGCAGTACCGTCCTCGACATCATCCTCATAATAGGCTATCCCCACACTGAGGTTGAAATTGTCGTTTTCAAAATACCCCTCATCAGCCTCAATCTCAAGGTTTATGGTCTTTATGTCACCCACAAAGCTTTTCCAGAGATCCTGGATATTTGTTTTTGACCCAGGTGATTTGGCTAAGACCGAAGAACCGGGAGTCCACTGAATCCGGTAGACCTGGGTTCCAAACCAACCGCCCCTGATATCGTCATAAGATGCGACCGAATCGATGAGATTCAGGGAGGGATCAGAAGTGGAGATCTTCGCCTCCACGTTTTTAGCAGTGGCCAAGCCCTGGTTCTTCAAGGTGAGCATTAGATTGAATATCTCGTCTGGATCGGGGATTCCGTCGTGGTCACCATCCCGGTCATCCACGGTATAGCTATGGAATGCCAGCATCGGGGTGGCTACCTGAACCGGTATCTGAGCTGACCAGGGACCCCAGGAGTCCGCCTCGAAATCAAGATCAAAATAAACCACCTCGCCATTCTCCAGGTTCTCCGATAAGGAGAAGCGGAATTGATTCTGGCTTTCCAACTCCTGCAGATACCCCAGATCTCCGAAGCTTTCGGAACTGTCAAGCAGGGTCACTTCGCCATTTTCGGTTCTCAGATATCCGTTTATATTGTAAGCTGAATCAAGTCCCAGGTTCTTCAAATTGAAGGACAGGCTCAAGGTCTCGCCGGGATTAAACTCCCCATCGGAGTTCCCCTCCGAATCGTCTATTATAAGGTCCTGACAAACAAGATAGGGAGGGACCACGCTCCAAACTTTGGCAATGCCCTCAAACGGCAGAAAATCAGGTGCAGTCACCGTGACATAAAGGTTTCCCGAAGTGCTGGGCTCAATCTGAAGGGTTATCTGCCCCTGAGAATCGGTTCTTCCCCTCAGGTATATCTCATCCTCCTTGGAAAGACAGACCAGAGCATCCTCCACCGGGCTAAAACCGGAGGTCACGGTAACGGTGAAAGGCGACTGCCCCGGCGGCAGGGTATCCGGATGGTAAACCATCAGATTCTGGGGGGTATCGGTCCAGATGGGCATCTCCGGGTCTCCCATAAGGGTTATCTGGTATTGGCACCAGCGGTAAACGTTCTCCTGCCCGGACCTGGAAACATAGGTTGCCTTGGCATCAGCCAGGGCAGCTCCGATGTTTTTTATATCATCCAGAAACAATGCCCGGAAAAACTGCTGGTCAAAACGATCGGAGTAACCGTATTCCGGATTCCCGGGTGAGCCCCAGCCGTATCTGGAGTTGCCGATGAAAGCCACCCCGCCCCCGTTGGCGTTCTTGACGAAGCGCTCCGCGAAGCAGTCGTAATCGAAAGCAGCGGGCCAGCAGCCTATGGAGAAAAGTATTCCGTTTCTGGGACTATTATACATGTAATCGCAATCCCACATACTGAGATAATCCGAGCCTATACTCAAAATCTCTATCCAGGCATGACCGTTGTGATTCATCAGATTCTGCCCCTGGTGAATCGCGTTCCAAACCGAGATGAAGTCCAGATTACCCAGGGTCTGATATAGCTTGGTGATCGGGTCGAAGCGGGGAGGGAAATATTGGTCGTCTATGTGGTTTTTGGCATCACCACCGTCGGTAAATGGATCCCACCACATCACCTCACCGGTGAACATGGCATCTGTCTGGTAATCCGTAGGTGGATTTTTCTCGTAGGTGATTACCTTGTTGCAAAAATTAGAGGCCGCATCCGCAGAACGAATCGGAGCCCTCCCCACGAACATATCCGGATACATTTCCACGCTGTCAGCTACCTCGCCGTAGATCTGATTGCCGTTTGAATCCCAGCTCCCATCCAGATCGGAGTAATAGAGGTCACAGGGTATGTCGTTCTCGTCCGGCATACTCCCGTATTCACAATCCATGGCAAAGGCTTTCCTGTCGGGAATTGCATTGTTATCGCCACCTAAAAGCACCCATCTGGTTCCCCAGTTCTGGCGGGCATCGATTATGAAATTCCTTATCCTGTCCTGCAAATCCACCCCAGAATAATTAACATAGATCCAGGTGTTTAAGACTATTTTGGCAGGTATTCCTTTTTTGGTCTTCCACTCCACCAGGGACTCAAATCCCGACTCGTAAAGACCGCTGGTTATTACAACGTATTCGTAATCCCCGGGCTCGAGCAGGTTCTGAGCCTGATACTCCTGAGGTGAAGCTTCCAGATCCTGGGGATTTAAAACTTTTTTCTGGATTGCTCTTTTAAAAGCAGTGTTCTCTGAAAACGCTTTTCTCTTTTGGAGGTTTCCTTTTAAATTAGATCTTTCATATACGACTTCAAACTCGATCTGCGTATATAATGACAATTTTTTTGAATCCGGGTGATATTCCAAAGGATAGACAAAAAGGTTGGTTACCTCATAACCTACCATATTGCCGGTGCCCGCCAATTCCAGAACCCTTCTGGGATAGGCATCCTTTGACGAATAAACCTTCAAATCCGGTTCAACAAAGGGTATTTTTTCCTTTTTGTTGATGGCGGTAAGCGTCTGAGGCGGCTGCGCAGGAAAAATTTCAAATTCACCCTCAAGTTCTTCTTTCCGAAATGTGATCATCTCTACATTTTCTACCTTCGATCCTGCTGGAATAGCGAGCGATACCATCTTCATAGGGAGCTGGGGCTCACCTACCCTATCGGTGATCTCCCCGCCTTTCAGATAGACGATATCATAACCTTTGGATTTGGTGAAGGATAGATCCTCTTGTGAGAAATTCAGGGTAAAGGTCTTTTTCTCCGCCAAACTAAAATTGAAGGAAAAAAATATAAGAATCGCTGAACATAAAAAAAATCTTTTAAACATTGGATCCTCCTGGATTTAGGATGGAAGTTTTTATAACCGCAGCTAATTATCCAACCATATAAATATAACAAAAAATATTTATTTGTCAAGTTAGATACTGCTTTAAATCTGCTTTTTCTTATTAATATTACGAGCTTTCATACCCCTGGTTTCGTTTTTTAAATATCACCTGCAATTAAAAAATTCGTTTCTTCTCCAATTTAGTTGCTACAGTTCTTGATAAGAGGAATAGATTTATAAATTTAGGTCGTTTACAAGGTAGGTAACTCACCCCCTATCCCCCTCTCTTGTAGGATGTTATGGCGGGGCAGCAGGTATCCCCACCCTGATCTCAATCTAAAATTTCATCTTTTCATTTTAAGATCGGCAACAAGATAGATTTATAAATTTAGGTCGTTTGGCAAGGTAGGTAACTTACCCCCTATCCCCCTCTCTTTACAAGAGAGGGGGAATCAAAAGGGGGTGAGTACAAGTAATCCTGTTTGTTTTCCATATAAAAGCGGGCATAAAGGATTGAGTACTTCAGTATGAATGCTTCGCACCAGCCATTTCTTAGCAGCTCTTTTGGAGAAGTCCTTAAAATTTAAATCGGTGCTTAAGATGCTAATAAAACTCATAATTTAAGCGAATAAAGTAATATAAAAACTGTTGTTTTGGGCACTCTCATATTTTATATTTCTTAAAGTATGAAAATTCTATATCGCTATATCTTACGGGAGCATATCGGACCTTTCTTTTTTGGTCTTGCGGTTATCACCTTCATTTTGATTATGGATTTCATAATAGACGTTTTGAATCTGATTATCGGAAAGGGACTTTCCCCCTGGACGGTATTACAGGTTTTCGGTTTGAACTTAGCCTGGATGCTGGCCCTGTCCATACCCATGGCTGTTCTGGTGTCAACCCTGATGGCTTTTGGAAGATTGTCTCAGGACAACGAGATAACCGCCATGAAGGGAAGCGGGGTGAGCTTATACAAGCTCGTTGCCCCCCCTTTTTGGGCCTCGATTTTAATCGCTCTATTTCTGATCTGGTTCAACAACAGCGTCCTGCCCCAGGCCAATCACAGATCAAGAATTCTGATGTCGGAGATCCATCACAAACGTCCCACCCTGAACTTGCAACCCAATATCTTCTCTCAGGATATACCGGGATATCATATCCTGGTGAAAAAGGTTGATCCCCATTCCTCAAAAATCGAGGGAATCACCATATACGATAAGAAAGACAGGCTCATCCCCCGCACCATAGTCGCTGAGGCTGGTGAAGTCGAATTCGCTCCGGACGGCAATACCCTGATATTGAGACTTTACCATGGTGAGATTCACGAGATGGATGAAAAAAGCCCTAACAGGTACAGAAGAATTACCTTTGACACCCAAACCCTTTATATCAAAGACGCTGGAGCAGAACTCATCAGGACACAATCCGAGTATCGGGGTGACAGGGAAATGGACATTAAGATGATGCTGGAGCAAACAAAAAAAATGACCGAGAATATCTCGATTGCCAAAAACACCACCAGGGATATCGTGACCAGCTCAATATCAAAAATCTTAAGCAAAATCGATGACGACACCTCAGAAACGAAAACAATAAAGCTAAGCCAGATCGCAGAAAAAAACCGGATTATACTGAAACAGCTTACGGTTCAACAACAGAATATGGAAATGAACCTCCGCAATAAAAACAAATTCTTGGTGGAGGTTCACAAAAAGTTCTCCATTCCCTTTGCCTGTCTGGTCTTCGTGATAATTGGCGCTCCCTTGGGGATCATGGCAAAAAGGGGAGGGCTGGCAGTGGGCTCCGGGCTCTCCTTAGGATTTTTCGTTCTGTACTGGGCTTTTTTGATCGGAGGAGAGGAGCTGGCTGACCGGGGATACATCTCGGCATTTCTGGCTATGTGGTCAGCCAACATTATAATAGGTGCCTTGGGAATATATATAATAATAAGATCAACTAAAGAGACTACTTTCATCTCCTGGGAATGGACCAATAAGCTGATTCCCAAGAGATTTAGAAAATTATGAAAATGAAAACATTAGACAAATATCTTCTAAAGAAATTCTTAAACTTCCTTCTGTTCAGCCTCCTGGCCTGCTGGGTGATCTGGCTGGTTGTGGATGTTATAGAACACATAGATCTTTTTATCGACCGGGAGGTTGGTATTTTGACTCTGGCTAAATACTACTTCTTTTACACCCCTTTTATTGTTTTTTTTCTTCTTCCGGTGGCTGTGCTTTTGTCCACCCTCTTCTCCTTGGGGCTTCTGGCCAAAAACAACGAGCTCACTGCCATGAAGGCAACCGGCATAAGCCTTTATCGGATTCTCGCTCCTCTCCTGTTCCTGGGATTTTTCTTAAGCCTCCTAACCGTAGGAGTAAACGAAACGATATTACCGGTGACCAATCAAAAAAAAGAAAAAACACAAAGAGTTGAGATCAAGAAAAAAGAAATACAGGAACAGACTTTATTCAATAACGTGTTCGTACAGGGAGAGGACAACAGGATAATTTTCATCCGCACCTTTAACTCGGAAAAAAATGAGGGAAAGGATGTTTTGGTCCAAAGGTTCGAAAGGGGAAAGCTGAAAGAGCAGATCGAAGCGGAAAAAATCGTCTGGAAAGACAATGGATGGCTTTTTGAAAACGGGAGATACCGAATCTTCTCCGACTCCTTAAGCTCAGAACATGAGGAAAAATACCTCCCCTTCGATAGTTTTCTCCGCTTCGATCTGAAGACCGAGCCGCTCTCCTTTACCCGGACACAAAAAAAACCTGAGGAGATGAACTTCCGGGAGCTCTCCAGATATGTGGACGTCAAGAAAAAAGCCGGGCAGAAAGTGTCCATGGAGCTAACCGAGCTTTATCTGAAATTTTCGTATCCTTTGATAAACCTAATCATTCTTATCTTTGGGGCACCCCTTGCAGCCAGCCCCAAAAGAAGCGGCCTGGCAATTGGATTTGCCATCGCCTTGGCCATAACCTTTGCCTACTGGTTTCTTCTGCAGACTTTTCGCAGCTTCGGCCATGCAGCCCAAATTCACCCCCTTCTTTCCGCCTGGGCTGCCAATATAATCTTTATGGCTCTGGGGATCTTTCTTCTGCTAAAAACCAAAAAGTAGGCTTTAATCTGTTTGAATTTTTATCTCGGAAAATACAAAAGCTTCGCCTAATGCAGAGAGGATAGGACTTTCTTGGTATGAGTTTTTATCCATGGCATTAACCAATACTAAAACTCTCCAGAACGCTTGAATGATTTCTTAAAAAAGCTTAGTTCTGAATCATTCGAAAGTCAAACCAGCTTACGGGTCCGCACAGGGTGGAGGTCCGGATTTTAAAAGGTAGTTGGCCAGATAAATCGGATCAGACAGGTTAATTTTGCCGTCGCAATTCACATCACCTGCCCAGAAGGGTTGGGGGCGGGGACCTGATCTCAAAAGGTAGTTTGAAATGTAAACCGCATCACCCACATTGACCATACCGTCTCCGTCTATGTCCCCGGCCAAGAAGTGGTGGAAAAGATACCAATAGCCAATACCCAGGGATTTATCATTTGCCTCAGATTCTCCTATCAAAGACTGTCCCATAGAATTCAAAATCGAAAACCGACTGGAGGACAACCTTCCCCCTCCTGTATCCAGCACATCCCAATCTATAATATAAGAATCGTTTTGAGGATGAGAAGAACTCGTGGAGCAAACATCAGAATTAAGTGCTAAAACGAAAGCTATTATAAATGCTAAAACCAGTATTATCGACCTTTTCAAAATCACAGCAGCTCCTCCTCAAATGAAGTGCTTTTTTTCATCTCAACTGCTTTTACTTGAAATTCCCTCCAGCTTCAGAAGTTCCAACCGGGATTTGCTCTATTGGAGTAACCTTATCTATCGCTCTTTGAAGTTCCGGTGTTAACTCTGGTCTCTGCTCGAAGTCTTTTCTTCTTCCGATGGCTATCCAGTTAAATTCGCAATTGGTATCCCCGGTTTCTGACCTCACCCTGAATCCAGAGGAGGTCACTTCGGTAATGTAGATTCCGCTCCAGGAGCCAACCGGGGTAACGATCACCTTGATCGGCGAAGTCTCCGAGATCGACTCGCTGAACAGTCTCTCAAATGAAACCTCTGCTGCTCCCCCGGAGAGTCGTGCAGTGCCGTTGGCATAGAACTCGACATCCGGAGATTCTATGGCAAATAAAAGCTCTTTCCCTCTGGAGGTGGATACCACGGCAGATTTTCCCCCGGTGGCCAAGATGGTACCTCGTACATATAGTCCCGGGGCTGTAGTACTATTGTTATTGATCACCGAAGCAATATAATTTGATGCTGAACTGCCTTCAGCGGTTAAAGCAGGGCCTGAGTGGTTGAGTCCCCATATGGTTGGATAGGAGGTGCTTGAGTTTTCACCTTTAATGGCATTACTCTGGGGATTGTGGGCGTACAAAGCCACATAGGAGGAAGAGTTGTTCTTTGCCCAAAAAGCATTTCCAGATGAGTTCTCTGCCTTCATAGCAGTGGCACCGGAGGAATTGCTCTGGCCGTGAATGGCTAATCCTGTGGGATAATAAGCGTAAATGCTTCTGGCATTGTTTATCGAGTAATCGTTCATATTGAGATCGGATTGGGCGGTTAGCTTTAAGTATTTTGAGCCCAGAGGGGTAGTTCCCTCATACAGGTTGGAGGAGACTCCCGACCTTCCAAAATCGGATGAGCTGGTGGCAAAGTCGGAGGCATGAAATCCATCCAGAAGATCCGCATTTAAATTAACGCATCTGGTTCCATTGCTTATCGGAACCATTCCGGATGAGGTTCCGGCATGGAACCCAGCCAGACGATCCGAATTGTAAGCGGTGGCGTTAATCCCCAGGTATTTGGAACTCAAAGGATTAACCCCCTCGTACAAAATGGAGGAGACTCCCCATCTTCCAAAATCGGAGCTGGTGTCCACGATCTCCCCAACATCCAAGCCATCTATTTTTCCAGCGGAATCAGCATAATTCGAATAATAGGAGTAATTTGCTACCAAAGCATAGCTGGCAGAATCCGACCACATCGATTTATAAGCATAAGCCACACTGACGATCTTTTGTCGGGGAGAGAGAGGCACTCCACCAACACCCACCTGTAGCCAGCGATCCTCACCATTGAAAACCGAATGAGGTATGGGACCCAGATGAACGTTAAAAAGACCGCGATTAACT
>LJUW01000089.1 GCA_001304315.1 candidate division Zixibacteria bacterium SM23_73_2
CTCCATCCTCCGGATCTCCAGAATTTTCTCCTTTAACTCCCCTCCCCCCCAAATCACCAACTTTATCCTGGGAACTTTTTTAATGGCTTCAACCAAAGTCGAAATCCCACCTACCTCAGTTAGTCTCCCCCAAAATAAGATATAATCATCTTCCTGAGCAGTGGGATGATTTAAGGATAAATCAATACAATTCGGAAGAACGATTATTTTATCCTCTGGAATTCCATACTCGACCATTTTGCTTTTGGTGAACTGGCTTGAGGTTATGAAAAGGGCAACCGATTTAAAATCCACCCCCCCCCATTTAGGCATATATCTCTCCATAGCACCAAGCATGCTAAAGATCAATGGATTATGAATGCATCTGTGTTTGACCGCCTGATAAAAACTTTTGCCTTTAGCTTCCTCGCTTACAGAATCGTCTCTTGAAAAGGCATGGTTGGGGAAGAACATGGTAGGATCGTTTAAAGTCATTACTACAGGAATACCCTTTTTCCCCAAAGCCGTTAATACAGATGGCGAGATATGACGGGAGGTGTCCTGAAAATGAGCAATTTGTGGATGACAGTCCTCCAGAAGCATTTTCATCTTCCTTTTCGCCTCCCAGGAATAAACTAAGCTTTTAGCAATCTTAAGCTTCCTCACCAAAGAACCAGTTTGATCCTGGTAATTCACTTCAGTTACAAAATACTTAGAATAAGGGGTGGGCAGGTTTGAAGGATGTTTCATTGAAAAAGGAATAACCTCATGTCCCATCCTCTGTAAATTCTCCATTATCTCAAAAGATAAAGTCTCTGAACCGCTATCTGGATGGAAGAACTTATTGGCAAAAAGTATTCTCAATTTCATCCCTAACGAAATTAAAATACTCTTGGGTGAAATCCATTTTCACCCTAAAATCCTTCTTCATTCTCCTAATCGACTTAAAGAGGGAAATCTTAAGAGAAATGTGAAAAAAATTGCACACTTTTCAGAAAAGCTAAAATCGGAGTATAGACTTTCAGGTTTACTTAAAAGGGGGAACTAACCTAAATTGGTGGAACAACTCAGAGTTTTAGATTGCTTTTCATATATTCCAGCCCCTCATCCACACCCAGAATCCTGGTGGAAAGGATTTTTTTTGCAAAATCTATTTTCAATCCCCCCTTAGAAGGTCGGGGTGCTTTGCGCTTCAATTCTTTTGCCGTAATCGGAGTTATTTTCTCTTTATCCAGATTGAATGTTAAAGCAATTCTTTGTGCAAAATCATATCTTGAAAAATATTCGGAGCCAGCAACATTTATTATCCCCTTGAAATCCTTTTTAACTAATTCCGATATCGCTTCAGCTAAATTATCTGCCAGAGTGGGATTATTGAACTCGTCAGTGATAATTTTTATATTCTCGCCCTTTTTCAATTTTTCTATTACCCATAATACGAAGTTATTAATCCTTACTCCATTTCCGTAAAGAACATTGGTTCTGACGATGATATAATCATCTAAGTTTTTTTTTATGATCTTTTCGCTTTCAAGCTTGGTCAGCCCATAATATCCCAAAGGATTGGGAGGTTCATCCTCAGAATAGGGACCATTTCTCCCATCGAAAAGATAATCTGTTGAGAGATGAACCAGCTTTATCTTTTTCTTTTTGCACAAATCGACCAAGTTTTTCACCCCTTCGACATTGACCATCCAGGCTTTATCTTTTTCGGTTTCGCATCCATCCACATCAGTATATGCAGCTGAGTTTACTATTACCTCTGGATTAAAGTAAGAAATAACATTTTTCAGATTCCTCTTATCGATAATATCTATTTTTCGATATTCGAAAACGCCTTCTTTTGCCTTTGGCTCAGGGGGAAAAAACTCAGGCTGAAGATCCGAGGCTAAGATTTTATTTTCAGAGGAAAAAACAGAAACCAACTTCTGCCCCAAAAGCCCATTAGCACCGGTTATGAAAACCTTTTTCATCATTAACTCCTGTAGGGGCAGACCTTAAGGTCTGCCCTGGACAGGTTTCAAAAACCTGTCCCTACAATAATATATAGCTGTCATCTCTAAATATGCAAGAATTCTCACCCCAAAAAACCAAATCGGCGGGTATGTCCTAAGGATGCTTCGCAAAGCCCGCCGCTATGCAATTCCATGAATGGAGCGCAACAACTTGTTGTTGCTATATCTTTCTGGTGCAATCCATATGGATCATCTGTTGGTCAAGGGTGCCCTCACCCTTGACCTCATCTTCAATTAAAACTTAAGAATTTTCTCTTTTGATATAATGCTTCTGGTAATACTCCAAATACTCTCCGGACTTAACCTTCTCCCACCACCCTTTGTTTTTGATGTACCAGTCGATGGTCAAACTAATCCCCTGTTCAAATGAGACCTCCGGCTCCCAACCCAGATCTTTCCTAATTTTCTCAGCTTTCAAGGCATATCTTCGATCATGTGCTGGTCGATCCTTCACATGTTTTATCAGGGAGGAAGGTTTTTTCAGATAAGCCAGAATCATTCGGGTTATCTCCAGATTGGTCTTCTCCACATTGCTGGAGATATTGTAGATCTCCCCCACCTTTCCCTTGTGCAAAATTAAATCAATTGCCCTGCAGTGATCCTCAACGTAAATCCAGTCCCGGATATAAAGCCCATCCCCGTATATGGGCAAACTTTTATCCTCCATCGCATTGGTGATGAAAAGGGGAATCAACTTTTCCGGAAACTGGTGGGGTCCGTAGTTGTTGCAGCAGCGGGTGATTACCGCTGGAAGGTCGAAGGTCTTCTGATAAGCTCTGACCAGAAGGTCAGCGGAGGCTTTGCTTGCAGAATAGGGTGAATTGCTCAAGATGGAACTTTTTTCTGTAAATGGATCATCACCCTCTTTTAGGCTTCCATAGACCTCATCAGTTGAGATCTGAATGTATTTTTTTATCCTGTGTTTCAAACCGGATTCCATAAGAGTTTGAGTTCCTAAAACATTCGTCTGCATAAAGGTTTTTGGATCATAAAGGCTGCGGTCAACGTGGCTTTCAGCAGCGAAGTTCACAATAGCGTCAATCCCCTCCTCAACTACCTGGTCAACCAGCTTCTGGTCACAGATATCCCCTTTCACGAATCTATATGATTTGTTTTGTTCAACATCAGCTAAATTCTCCAGATTCCCCGCATAGGTGAGTTTATCCAGGTTGATAATCTTGTAGGTTGGGTGTTTTTTTATTATGTATCTTATGAAATTGGAGCCGATGAAACCCGCTCCTCCGGTTACCAGAACCTTCATTTACCCGTCCTTTCTTGACCAGTCGTAGGGAATCCCGCCCTGGTGAGGATCAACCCGGTATTCGTCCGGTTTCTCGTAGTTATAAACCTGGGTGGGGATATTTAAGCAGATCGCCTCCTCCTCGGATATACACTTGAAACCATGGTAGACCAGCTTGGGTATCTGTACAAGCTGGGGATTGTGTTCACCCAGGAAGAATTCGTTGACCTCCCCCTTGGTAGGAGAATCCTCTCGGGGATCGTACAGGACCAGCTTTATCATCCCTCTGACCACGGAGAAGTTGTCCACCTGGTTTTTGTGATAGTGCCATCCCTTCACCACCCCCGGATATGCGGTGGTGATGTAGACTTGCCCGAACTTTAAAAAAAGTTCATCGTCCGAACGAAGCACCTCCATTAAGCGTCCTCTCTCATCCGGAATAACCCGGAGATTTTTCTGTTTGACTCCCTCGATCATAAGATTTCCTTTTTATATTTTTTTGTTAGCGCCATGCCTGGCAACGAACTTGTTAGCCTCCAGGAGAGCATCTATGGATGCCCCGGCATCAGCCCAGTATCCCTTTAGAACCGAATAGGTCAAATCACCCCTTTTTATATAGGCGTTGTTAACGTCGGTTATCTCCAGCTCCCCTCTTTTAGAAGGCTTTAGAGTTTTTATTATATCGAAGACCTGGTTGTCATACATATATATGCCCAGAACCGCATAATTGGATTTGGGCTTTTGGGGTTTTTCGACAATCTTTACTATTTTATTACCCTTAAGCTCAGCCACACCGTAATCTTTTGGATTTTTCACCGTTTTAATCATTATCTTAGCGCCTGATCTCTGACGCTTGAATTCCTTGACCGCCTCAACTATGTTCCACTCGATGATATTATCTCCCAAGATTACCACCACCCTCTCCCCCTCGGCAAAATGTTCAGCCAAGCCCAGAGCCTCGGCAATTCCCCCCTCCCTTTCCTGGTAAGTGTAATTGAGATGTTTCAATCCGAATTCCTTTCCGTTGCCCAACAGTCTTAAAAAATCACCGGCGTTGTTTCCTCCGGTTACTACCATGATGTCCTTAATGCCTGCGTTGATTAAAGTTTGCAAGGGATAGAAAATCATCGGACGGTCATAAACCGGCAGAAGATGCTTGTTGGTGATCTTGGTCAGAGGAAAAAGCCTGGTTCCCAATCCACCAGCTAAGATAAGACCCTTCATCGAAATTCCTTTATTAAAGACTCATTTTTTTGTTATCCAAAAAGATAATGAGACTTTTATAATACAAATTTTTTAACTCAGTAGTCAATTATTAAATAACTAAAACAAAAAAGCTAAGAGCAAATTTCAGCTCTTAGCTTAAAATATAAAATCAAAAAACTGCAACGCAAGCTCTATTTTTTATCCTCCTTTTTACCTCCCTTGGGAGGAGTACCCTTAACCTCTTTTTTCTCAGGCTTAGCTTCCTTCTTTTCCCCTTTAGTCTCTTCTTTCTTTTCCTCTTTTCCTTCCTTGGCTTCCTCGGCTTTCTCAGCCTCCTCGCCCACCACCTCGGGCTCAGCTTCCTCCTCAACCACCTTAACCTCTTCTTTGAATACCGTTGGCGGAACAACCGATACCACCGAGATGTCCGGATCAGAGAGAACCGTTACTTTTTCCAGCTTCAGATCCCGAACATGGATGACGTCTCCAATCTTCAGATCACTCACATTCACCTCCACCTTCTCGGGAATGTCCAGAGGCAGACATTCGATCTCCAGCTCCCTGGTAGCGTGCTGAAGTATTCCACCATCGGTCACGCCCTCCGCTGTCCCGACCAGATGTATCGGGATGTTGACCCTGATCTTTTTCTCCATTGAGATGTGCTGAAAATCAACGTGTAGAATATTCCCCCAAACCGGATCATGCTGGATCTCCTTGATCAGTACCTTTTTACTATTCTTTTCGTCACCATCGATGTTCAAATCTATGATCACGTTTTCCCCCAGACCGGAGCGCATAATGGACAAAAAGCTTCTCTCGTCAAGCTCCAGAAGAACGCTCTTCTCTCCAGCCCCGTAAAATACCCCGGGGATTTTACCTTCCTTTCTTAACTTTTTGGAACCGGAGGTTCCCGTCTCTTTTCTACTTTTTACCTTAAGGGTCATCTCTTTCATCTCTCACTCACCTTTTTCAATTGAATAAAATGGATATTGACTCTTCTTTATGTATACGTAAAATCGCCTCCCCGAATATATCCGAAACTGAAACGATTTCAAATTTTGAGGAAAGATTTTTATCCTGGGTTGAGATCGTATCGGCCACCACTATCTTCTCGATGGGAGATTCCTCTATTCTTTTTATTGCCTCTCCGGACAGAACCGGGTGGGTGCAGAAGGCGAAGATTCTCTTAGCGCCTTTTTTGGCCAATGCCACAGCTGCCTCAGCCAGGGTCCCGCCGGTGTCGACCATATCATCCCGGATTATAGCGTTCTTATCCTTAACCTCACCGATTATGTTCAATATCTCCGCATGATTGGGCGAGGGTCTTCTTTTATCCAGCACTGCCAGAGGAGCATGGATGCTTTTGGCAAAAGCCCTGACCATCTTAACCGTTCCGATATCGCTTATTGCCACCGGATCCTCCAATTTCAACCTGTCGAAGTAATCAAAGAATACGCTGTTGGAAAAGAGGTTATCGGTGGGGATGTCGAAAAAACCCTGGATTTGGGCGGCATGCAGATCCATGGTCAGAACCCGGTCAGCTCCAGCCTTATCTATCAGATTGGCCACCAGCTTGGCGGTTATCGGAACCCGTGGTTGATCCTTTCGGTCCTGCCGGGCATATCCAAAATATGGGACCACCGCAGTGATCCTTTTAGCCGAGGCTCTGCAGGCTGCGTCCAGAAGAATCAAAAGCTCCAGAAGATTCTCAGCCGGGGCATTGGTAGACTGAATTATGAAAACGTCCATACCACGGATGTTCTCGTTGATTTTAATCCTTATCTCCCCATCTGAGAATCTGGTCACCTCGGTGTCGCAAAGAGGCACCTTGACATAGTCGCTTATCTTCTGGGTTAGAAACGGATTGGAATTGCCTGCCAGTAATTTTATTTCCTCTGTCATTTTTCTCTCCATTTTTTGAAATGTTATAAGATATAAAGGATAAATATTTTGTAAAGTGTTTTTTTTAATAACTATTAAATTTTTGACTCCTTTAAAAGCTTTAGTTTTTCAGTTTTTTAAATCTTTTTTGATCCCAAGATTTTGCTTGACAAAATTTTTTCTGAGATTGTATATTGATTCTCCGCTGATTAAAACAAGGTCTTGAGAATTTTAAACGCTTTGGTGAAGCATTTATAACAAATTTTAAAACGAGGTGAGACATGAGATGTTCATATTGCGGGGAAAAAATAGAGCTCGAACCGGTCTGGAAAAATAACAAGCCCTATTGTTCAGAGGAGTGCGTTGAACTGGCTTTATCCGAAGAAGAGGATTTCGAGGAGGGAGAGTCGGAAGAAGAGGATTTTGAAGAGAAAGGAGAAGACAAAGAAGAAATTTGAATTCTTTAAGAATTCACTGAAAAATTCCAAAGATATTGTTTTTATCAATTCCCCCAGAAAGTTTTTTAATATAATTTAGGAAAAGTTTCTTAAACCTGCTTTAATCTATTGATCTTTGGATACTCCCTTATCAATCAGAGAAATAAAGTGTCTTTCTCAACCTCAAGAGTGACTAAAAAGTATATTTTACATCCTATGTTGATTCCCATAAGATATGACATAATCTCGATTGAGCTGGAAACAAAATCACTTGACAACTCCCCCTTCAAAAAACCATATTTCAGAACGTTACCGGATATAGTTTTTCTGATTAATTTTGTCTGGCAACTTCCGTATAATTAATGGAACATTGTGAAATAATTCACAAAAGAGGTATTTTATGTGGAGAAAAAGTATCGGGGTAAAGCTGATTCTGGTGGTGGGCTTCATATTGATATTATCCTTAGGGATCTTCGCCTATGTCAACATCGCCTCTCAGAAAAAACAACTTACAGATGAAGTAATGCGGGGTGCCATAAGGATAAGCGAGACAGTAAGAAGAAGCACCAGATACGATATGTTGAGAGACCTAAGCGAAGACGTCCACCAGATCATTGAGACCATCGGAGAGCAAAATGGTCTGGAAAAAATCAGGATCTTCAATAAAGAGGGGAAGATAATGTTCTCCACTGATAAAACCGAAATCGGACAGATGGTGGACAAAAGAGCTGAAGCCTGCTATGCCTGCCATTCAGCGGAGAAACCCCTGGAAAGACTGGAGACGCCGGACCGCTCGAGAATCTTCAAATCCAAACAGGGTAATAGAGTATTGGGGGTCATCTCCGCAATATACAACGAACCGGATTGTTACACCCCTGACTGCCATGCTCATCCCCCGGATCAGAAAGTCCTGGGAGTTCTGGATATCGGGATGTCTTTGATAGACGTGGATGAGGAGATAGATAATGCTGAAAACAAGATGATCATCTTCGCTATAATCGCCTTTCTGGTGATCGCGCTAACAATAAGTATCTCCATAAATCGAAACGTCACTCACCCGGTCAGGGAATTGGTCAAGGGGACCAAAAAAATCGCCGAAGGTGATTTAAGCTATTCCATCCCAACTAAGACCCAAGATGAGATAGGACAGCTTGCCTCCTCATTCAACCAGATGACCCAGGATTTGAAAAAAGCGGATGAGAAACTTCTCGATTGGGGAAAAACCTTAGAACAAAAGGTGGATTTGAGAACTCAGGAACTAAGAAGTACCCAGAACCAGCTGTTTCAGTCGGAGAAATTAGCCTCCTTAGGTAAATTAGCTGCTGGCGTAGCTCATGAGATAAACAGCCCCTTAACCGGAATTTTGACCTATTCTTCTCTTTTACTTAAATCCAAAGAGGATAAAGATCCGGAAAAGGAGGATTTGGAGGTCATCGTTAATGAAACCAATCGGTGTAAAAAGATCATAAAAGGTCTTCTGGAGTTCGCCCGACAGACCACGCCAGAAAAGACCTTATCGGATATAAATGAGGTGATAGAAAAATCCATAGACTTGATCTCTCATCAGGCCAGCATGCAGAGCGTAAGAATCGACAAAAAGATCAAACCGGACCTGCCTGAAATAATGATAGATGTGGGGCAGATTCAACAGGTGTTCATTAACCTTTTGCTCAACGCTATTGAATCCATGCCAGAGGGAGGTACCCTAACAGTATCCTCTGCGATCGAAAATCGGATGGTAGCGGTTAGTTTTGCTGACACCGGTATCGGGATTCCGGAGGAGAATCTATCGAGAATTTTCGACCCCTTCTTCACCACTAAAGATCAGGGGAAAGGGACTGGTCTGGGCCTTTCGGTTAGCTATGGATTAATTGAAAGACATCGTGGTAAGCTGGATGTGAAAAGTAAAAAAGGAAAAGGAACAACCTTTACGGTGAAGTTACCGATAAAATAAGAAACAGCCACAAACAGAAAGGGATAACCAATAAATGGCCAAAGCTAAGATATTGGTGGTGGACGATGAGGAGATCGTGTTGAAGAGCTGCCGAAAGATACTGGAAGGGGATGG
>LJUW01000022.1 GCA_001304315.1 candidate division Zixibacteria bacterium SM23_73_2
TGGTTATTCCCTTCCACCCATTACCTATTACCTACCACCTATTTCCCATTTCCTATTTCCTAATACCTACCACCTAAAACCTGAACCAAACCCACCACAACTCCATATTCTTTTTCTACAAATATAATATCGAAAATAAAATCAAAATGCAAGTATTTTTATTTTTGAAATAATCCCTAAAAAAATTAAACTAAAACAAAGAGAATTTAAAAAATATCGTATTAATAAAGATTATTATATAATAATAGTTCTTAATAGCATATGAAAAGAAAAGAAAGCTTAATAAACTCATTCAGAGAAAAAGGATTGAAGATAACCCCCCAGAGACTGGCAATTTTTAAAATCCTGGAGAATAACAGCTCCCACCCCTCTGCTGATGAGATATATTGTAAGCTCAAGAAAAACTATCCCACCATCTCCTTAGCCACGGTCTATAAAACCCTTGAGGTTCTGGAAATGATGGGTGAAGTAAAACTTTTAAAATCAGAACACGGAGGTGTTAGGTTCGATCCGGACTGCTCCTCCCATCATCATTTCATATGCAAAATTTGTAATAAAATATTTGACATTAAAGAAGATTATTCATATATTTTAAAATCCGCAAAAAGAGTTAAAGACCTGTTTAAGATAGAAGATTTTCGAGTGGAGTTTTTTGGAACATGCAAAGATTGCCAGATAAAAAGAAAGAAAAAATCTAAAATAGTCTAAGTTTATGGCAAAGGATAAAAAGGAACTTATAATCGACATTCTTCTGCAGGCAGTTCAAAAGGAGACCGACGCTTTTAATCATTATAATAAAGCCAGCCAATCCTCCCTTTTCCCTGTGACCAAAGGTCTTTTGTCCCAGTTAGCTGGAGAGGAGAGAAAGCACCGGATGATTTTAATCAAAGAGATTCAGGCTTTGAAAGGAAAGATAAAAAGAAAAGGAAATGCCAAGGAATACATCAAAGAAAAAGATATAAGCTACACCTTGCCAGATAAACTCGATTTCCAGAAATTCCCAGTTTTAACCAATCTTGATTTATCTACGATCAGCTTTCCCTCGAAATTTATAGGTGGAGATCATTTCGACAGTTTCTATTTAGGAGATAATTTTCAAATCATTCTCTCATTCGACGTTGCCGGCCACGGACTGGAGGCAACCGAGGTAAAAGCCTATGCAAAAAACCTGGTGGATGAATTCAAGGAGTCTTTATGGGAGGCGAAAACCGGAAAAGACCTTTTTATGCCTCAGACTTTTGTGAGGATGTTCAACCAGAAGCTCTGGGATCTGTGTCAGAAAAAAGTCACTTTTTTAACATTGTTCTATGCCCTTCTGGACACAAAAAAAGAAAAACTCTCCTACATTTCAGCAGGACACGAGCCCCCTCTGTTTTTCAGGGGAGGAAAACAGGATTTGGAGGTTTTGGAGACCGACCTTTTGATCGGCGTGGATAAACAAAGAAACTACTCTGAGATAAAGATAGACTTTGGGCAGGATGACATTCTAATCCTTTTCTCAGATGGACTGGTGGAGAGCTTTGGCTATTACGACCTGGAATTCGAAAGGGAAAGGATAGTCGATCTGGTTAAAAAACAAAAACCACAAAGCTCAGAGAAAATAATCAAAAATATTTTAGAGGATATAAAGGAAACCCTTAAGGCAAAGCCTTTGCGGGATGATTTCACCTTATCGGTTTTGAAGTTAAAATAGAAAGGAGAGCCATGCCAGAGGACAAAACATATAAAGAGGCTGGAGGTGCTTTTCCCGAGGATGCTGGACCCCTGGAGATTCTGGGTATGGGAATATACAACGAGGTGTCAGCTTATGATTTTTATATTTCTGTATCCAAGAAAATTAAAAACAAAAGCGGAAAAGAAAAATTCGAAATTTTAGCCTCAGACGAGAAAAGGCACAGGGAAATTCTTGAGGGTCTGTATAAAAAAGAAAGTGGAAAGGATTTCGATTTCGACCCTTTAAGGGTGAAAAAGATAAAATTCGAGATAAAGGACCAGACCGGAGCTTTTGAGGTAATAGACATAGCCATGGAAGCGGAGAGACAGGCGTATCTGTTCTACACCGCTGCGGCAAAAAAGACTCGAAATCCAGATGCTCAAAGGATGTTTGAGACTCTGGCACAGGAGGAGGATGGTCATTACCAGAGGCTCTCCGCTGAAAGAAATGCGCTCTCCGGAGGTTTTTACTGGTTCGATATCGAGGGCTCAGGGTTTGTGGAGCACTGATATTAGAGAAAAAAGCAAAAGGAGTTTTAAAAGATGAGCTTAAAAGGAAAAAAAATAATAATCTTAGCAGAGAACTTTTACCAGGAATTAGAGCTCTGGTATCCCCGGCTGAGAATGATGGAGGAGGGTGCAGAGGTAAAGATCGTTGCACCAGAGAAGGGAAAAACCTACACCAGCAGGCATGGCAATCCGGTCGAATCGGATCTATCATCTGCTGAGGTTAAAATCGAGGAGGTGGATGCGGTTATAATTCCCGGTGGATTTGCCCCGGATCTTCTGAGAAGAGACCCCAAGATGGTAGAAATGGTAAAGCGGGCTTACCAGCAAAAAAAGATAATCGCGGCTATCTGTCATGCGGGGTGGCTTCTGATCTCTGCGGGCATCGTTAAAGGAAAAAAACTCACCTCATTTTTCTCGATAAAAGATGATATGATAAATGCTGGTGCCAACTGGGTGGACAAAGAGGTGGTGGTCGATGGAAATCTGATCACCTCAAGAAAGCCGGATGACCTTCCAGCATTCTGTAAGAAGATAATCCAAACCTTAAAAGGATAACGGTTTTCAATTGCATTTGTGTTCGATTTTTTTATAATAAACGAAAGGAAGATAAATATGAAAAAGATGACCCAGGAAAATTTAAAATCCACCTTTTCCGGTGAAAGCCAGGCTCATATGAGATATCTGATTTTCGCCGGAATAGCTGACCGGGAGAAAAACCCTAACCTAGCCAGGCTTTTCAGAGCCATAGCCTTTGCCGAGCTGGTGCATGCAAAAAATCATTACCAGGTACTGGGAGGAATCGGTCCCTCTACTGAGAATCTTCAGACCTCAATCGATGGGGAGACCTTCGAGGTGGAGGAGATGTACCCAGCCTACAAAGCTGTGGCTGAGCTTCAGGATGAAAAGGAAGCCCAGAGGACCACATATTGGGCACTTCAGGCAGAGAAGATTCATGCAGCCATGTATCAGAAAGCCAAGCAGGCCATAGACCAGGGCAAGGATGTGGAGCTGGGAGATGTTTTAATCTGCGAGTTCTGCGGGTATACGGTTGAGGGGAAGGCTCCGGACAAATGCCCCATCTGCGGGGCTTCAAAGGATAAATTCAGAAAATTTTAAATTAGGGAGGGATAAAAATGCAAAAATGGAAATGTACGATTTGTGGGTATATTCATGATGGTGATGCCCCTCCGGACAAATGCCCCAGATGCGGAGCACCTAAAGATAAGTTTGAGAAAATACCGGATGATAAATCCAAGCTGATCGATCGGTCCAGGCTCAGCAATGGACTTCACAAAAAACTCTTCACTCTATTAGAGGAAATAGAACATATTGGTTCCAAAGGAGTTGAGGATAACTTAGATCCCGGATGCGTTGCCATCTTCACCCGGGCTAAAGACGAGGCGCATCTGTTACGCAAATTCATCCGTGCGGAGATCGAGGCTCATGTCAGCAAAGGAAAATGGGGTTGATTTTTCTCGAATTTTAAAAGGAGTACAACAACTTGTTGTTGCATAAAAAAGAAAAGAAAGGAGGTAGCTTATGCCTTTACAACTCGGACAGCCTGCTCCTGATTTCACCTTAAAAAGCACCAAGGGAAAAATATCCCTATCCGATTACAAAGGTAAATGGGTGGTCTTGTTCACCCATCCAGCAGATTTCACCCCCATCTGCTCAACCGAGGTCCCGGAGTTTGCCCGAAGGTCAAATGAATTCGAAAAACTAAATGCCCAGCTCATCGGAGCGTCAGTGGATTCTGTATTCTCACACATCGCTTGGATAAAGGATTTAGAAAAATCCACCGGGGTAAAAATAGACTATCCCATTGTAGCAGATATAAACAAGGAGTTAGCTAAAAAATATCAGGTTTACGATGAAGAATCCGGTCTTACCTACCGGGGAGTCTTCATCATAGATCCTGAGGGGAAGCTCCAGTATGCTCTGTATCATCCCATGCAGATGGGAAGAAGCGTCGAGGAGATATTGAGGGTTCTGAAAGCTTTGCAAACCGGAGGTTTGACCCCTGCGGAATGGAAACCGGGAGAACCCCTTTTGGAAGAACCTAAAACAGAAATTTAAACCAAAAAAGGAGGTAATATGAGCCAGAAGCTAAATGACATGTTAAATAAGGCCATTGCCAGGGAGATCCAGGTCTCCATCCAGTATATGTGGCAGCATATAATGGTCAAGGGCATAAACAGCGCTGCTGTTGAGGGAATCTTCAAGGAGTTCGCCATAACCGAGATGAAGCACGCTGAGGAGATAGCTGAGAGACTGGATTATCTGGGAGGCGTTCCCACCACTCAGCCCGATCCGATAAAGGTCGGGGAGAGCTTGGAGCAGATGCTAAAAGGTGATTTAAAGGCTGAGGAGGAGGCGATCGCTCTTTACAAAGAGATAATTAAGCTTGCCCGGGAGGAGGGTGACGAGACCACCAAGCGCCTCTTCAGGCAGATTCTGGCGGACGAGGAGGAACATCACAGCCAGTTTAAAACCCTTCTGGAGAAGGATTGACGAAAAACCATTTTTCGGGTGTAGTAGTATTTATTGGGCATAATAGGAGAACAAAAAGGAGGTGAGATATGCCAGCCAAGAAAAAAACTACCAAAAAGAAAACCACCAAGAAGAAGACCACAGCTAAAAAGGTCTTCGTCTGTGTCCCCTGTGGAACGGAGGTGACGGTAACCAGGGAGGGAATGGGAGTTACCCGATTGATGTGCTGTGGTGAGGTGATGAAAGCAAAAAAGTCTGCCTCACGTAAAAGGTGATAAGATTAAAAAGCTGGGGAGGGATTTCTCCCTCCCCAATTTTCAAAAGACAAGTTAAAATCTTAATCTCGAAAGCTGAGGATAAAAATGGATCTTTCGAATTTCAACGAAGCAATAAGATTTGCCATAAGAAAAGAGCAGGATTCAGTCACCATGTATGATACCTACGCCAATAAGGTGGAGAATCCCGGAGCCAAAAGGATGTTTCAGGAGCTGGCACAAGAGGAGAAAAAACACAAAAGTCTATTGGAGGAAGTAACCCAGAAGGATGTTGAAGAATACAAGCTCACCCAAATTCCCGATCTTAAAATCTCGGAGTACTCAGAGGAGGAGGAGTTCAAACCGGAGATGAACTTTCAGGAGGCTCTGCTTTTGGCCATCAAAAAAGAGGAAAACTCCCACAACCTTTACAATAATCTGGTGAACGGAACTGATAATCCGCAACTGAAAAAGCTTTTCCAAGCACTTGCCCAGGAGGAGGCAAAGCACAAGCTCAAATTGGAAACAGAATACGACCAGCAAGTTTATAAATGGGATTGAATCTCTTTTAATAAAAAAGACCTGGACATTTGATGAAAGTAACAATCATAGGAAATGGTATCGCGGGAATAAATGCAGCCAGGACCTTAGCTGAGAATGATAAAAACTCAAAGATTGAAATTTACGCTGAGGAAAAATATCACCATTATCAGCGTCCAAATTTAATCGAGCTTTTAGCCGGAAAAGTAAAGTTAGAGCAAATCTATGCTTATCCAACAAGCTGGTATGAGAAAAAAAATATCAAGGTCTTTCTGGACTCAAAAGTAACTGAAATAATTCCGTCTTCCAGAGAAATTGAAATCGGGGGAAAAGCAAAAACAAATTATGACAAGCTTCTTTTAGCAACCGGGTCTGTATCGAACATACCACCAATACCAGGTGCGGATAAAAAGGGAGTTTTCACCCTTTATAGGGTGGATGATGTTTTCAAAATCAGAAAGTGGGCAGAAGACAAAAAGAAAGCAGTCGTAATCGGCGGAGGGCTTTTAGGTCTTGAGTCAGGTAGAGCTTTGATGAATTTGGGACTTGAGGTTACGGTAATCGAATTTCTGCCCTGGCTTTTACCCAAACAGCTTGACCAGGATGGAGCACAGATCTTGAGGTCCGAACTTCAGAGCATGGGGCTAAGAATTTTGGTAAACACCCAGACTGATAAGATACTCGGAGATGAAAATGTAGAAGGAGTGTTACTGGAAGATCATACAAAGATTCCCGCAGAACTGGTTCTTCTGGCTGCCGGAGCTAAACCCGATAAAAAATTGGCTGAGGATTGTGGCTTGAAAACTGACAGGGGAATAATAGTGAGCCAGTATATGCAGACATCTGATTCTCACATCTTCGCCTGTGGCGATGTTACTCAGTTTGAAAACAGATGTTATGGGATAATTCCAGCAGCCTTAGAACAATCAAGGATAGCTGCTTTGAACATCCTAAAACCTAACTCCATATCCTATCATGGAACAACTCCCTCTACCACCTTGAAGATAGTGGGAATCGATTTGATCTCTATCGGAGAAAGCCATGCCCAGGGAAAGGAAATAACCGAGTTTGTGAAAAAAGATCCCGAAAGATGTCTTTATAAAAAACTTGTTACCAGGGATAAAAAGATCATAGGGGCAATTTTGTTGGGCGACAAGAAAAATGCCCTTAACATAAAAAGAGCGATCGATAAAAAGACAGATGTAAAAGAATTCGAGCAAAAACTTTTAGACGAGGATTTCGACTGGAGGAAGTTAGAACAGAGGTGACCCAGGTTGTCTCCTTGGGTTGGTCGAGCAACCTGTGTTACTCATTTTATAGGGTAAGGTGAGCTCCCCTCAATAGATTCTCTTGTTGGTGGGGGAATCGGATTTCCCCCACCTCTTTTTCCTAAAAAGTGCAGGAATTCCAATTCCTGCACTAAAAAGAATTTATTTCAAAATCTGGTATCCCCACCTTGTCCCCAAGGTGAGATCAACTTAACCCCCATCAAGGGTAAGGTGGACTCCCCTCAATAGATTTTATTTCTTTTTCCTTCAAGTAACGTGAAAGCCATATAAAAATGGTATCAAGCCATAACCTGTAATTATAGGGCTTGTTTATCGAATGTCCCTCATCCGGAAATCTCAAAAACCAGGAATCGATTCCCCTTCGCTGTAAGGTGGTAAAAAGCTGTTCTGATTGGTCGGTTGGAGTCCTGTAATCCAACTCCCCAACTATAACCAGGGTAGGAGTCTTCATCTGATCCGCATAATTATGAGGTGAAAACTTCCGATAGATTTCCCGATTCTCCCAGGGAGGTCCTCCGAACTCCCACTCCGGGAAAAATAGCTCATCAGTAGTCCCGTATTTGCTCTCCAGATTAAAAACGCTGGCATGGGAAACCAAGCACTTAAAGCGATCGGTCTGGGTCCCGATCCAGTTCACCATATATCCACCAAAGGAACCTCCGGTTGCTGCCATATGAGTTGTATCTATATAACCGAGGGAAATCAGATAATCGACTCCCAGCATCAGATCTCTATAACATTGCCCTCCCCAATCATATCTAATAGCTTTTTTAAGTTTCTCCCCGTATCCTGTTGACCCGGAAGGATTCAAAAACAAAACCACGTATCCCTGGGCAGCATAAAGCTGTCTGGATGTCGAGAAATACTCTCCGTACATCCCCTCAGGACCTCCGTGAATACAGAGGACCAAAGGATATTTTTTCCGAGGATCAAATTTCGGAGGTTTAATCACAAATCCCTGAATGCTATCACCCTGTGGCCTGGGAATCCAGAATGATTCTGCACGAGGTATTGTTCTTTCAGATAAAAGTTTTTGATTAAAGCTGGTTAATATATTTAACTTACCTTTGCTTTTCAGGTAGACCTCTGGTGGATGTCCGCTGTTCTGACGCACAGAAACTATCTGATCTTTTTTGAGAAGGGCAAAACCTACGTTCCATCCACCAACTACTTTCTCAATTCTACCATTAGCCAAAGAAACGCAAAAGACCGGCTTTTCACTCTGGTCATCAGCTAAAAAATAAATCTTTGAGCCATCAGCGGACCAGCGTATCTCTTCCACTGAACGATCCCAAGATTCAGTCAGATTCCTTTCTTCATTAGTTTTTAAATCCCTTATAATAAGTTTCCCCTGATCAGCCTCGTAACCAGGCTCATCTGTCATCCGGTAAGCCAGGTACTTCCCATCCAGAGAGAACCTGGGACAGGATTCAGCACCGGGCATATCCGGAGTAAGGCATTCGATCTCACCTAGCCGGGAAATTTCCACTTTGTATAAGCTGACATCATAGTTCAGCTCCTGTCTTGGATTCAAATTGGTGGCAAAGACAATCGATCTGCTGTCAGAAGACCAGTCATAATCCTGCCCCACACTTGCCACTGCATAGCTCCATTGCAAAACGTCGTATTCAAGATCAGGGATCAGATCCACAGGTGGATTTTTTCCTTCTGCATCTAATATAAAAAGATGTGATACCCGCTCATCCTCGTAGATATTCCAGTGGCGGTATAAAAGCTTTTTATAAAGCTCAGCCTGGATTTCCAACTCCTCCTTTTCATCCTTCCATCTTCTGGTTACCTCCATACTTGAATCCACAGGAACACCAGGTAGGACCTCAGCAGTAAATGCGAGCCATTTTCCATCCGGAGACCAGGAATGCTCGCTTACCGAAACTGGAAAATCGGTCAGTTGAGTTGCCTCACCACCATCTGTAGAGATTACCCATATCTGTCTTGAACCGCTTCTGCCAGAAAGAAAAGCGATTTTTTTCCCATCAGGCGAAAAGCGTGGTCTGGTATCGGACGAGTCCGAGCTGGTCAACTGGCGAGCTTCTCCTCCTTTTGTCGGAACCATCCACAGGTGTGTGATATAGTCATTGGCAACGGTATCAGCTTTCTCCACCTCGAACACAATCATCTCTCCCTCAGGGGAGATTTGAGGATCGGAAAGATAAAGGACTCTAAATATGTCATTGAGTTGAAATGGTGGTTGCTCAGATGCTTGAAGCGAAAAACCAAATATAAAGAAAAATAAAATCAGCCCAACTAAAACGATTAACAAACTCTGCTTTCTCATTTTATTCAACCTCCTCTAAAGTTTTAACTCTAACATAATTTTAGATTCTTTTAATCGGATTTGAAAATCCGACCTAAACAAAACCTCTTTTTAAGGCATTTGATCTGCTCTGACCTAACTTAATCGAATTTCTATAGGTTTGTCAACTGAAAAGTAAGAAAGTAAAGAGGATTCGTATACCCACCTTGTCTTCAAGGTGGGATTTATTCGTCGTCCCACGTTGTGGTAATATGGGCTTACTAATAAATAGTATCAATACCCCAAAATCTCTAAATCCGCATACTTAACCATAAGCTTCTTCACGAACCCCCTTTTAAACCTTACATCGATCCGCATATCCTCTCCGCCTCCTTCTCTTTTTATAACCTTCCCCTCACCGAAATAAGGATGCAAAACCAGAGTACCAACTTTTAACAGAGAATCCTCAAGACTCTCTTCTCTTACTTCTGTCTCTAATTCTATCTCCTTCTCAAAACCCAATGAATCCTCAATCTCCATTAATTCCTCTGGAATCTCATCTAAAAACCTCGACTTCAAATTGGTCATTTCCCCGAATCTTTTCCTGTGCTGGGCATAGGTTAGAAAAACTTTCTGTTTTGCCCTGGTTAAGCCAACATAAAAAAGCCTTCTTTCCTCCTCCAGCTCTTTCGGCTCATCTATTGCACGGGAAAGGGGGAAAAGACCTTCCTCCATACCGGTTATGAAAACCACCGGAAATTCCAATCCCTTGGCTGCATGGAGGGTCATAAGGTTAACTTTATCTTTTGTTTTGTCCCACATATCTATGTCTGTTAAAAGGGAAACCTCCTCTAAAAAAGAATCCAGGGTGGGATTTTGTGTTCTTTCCTTAAACTCATCAGTTGCTGTTACAAGCTCTTTAACGTTCTCTGATCTGCTTTCAGCCTCAGGGGTTTTCTCCCCTAAAAGCATATCCAGATAGCCGGTTTTATCTATTATCTCTTTGGTCAACTTATCAATGGGCAGTTTGTCCTTTACATTTATGAAGCCAAAGATTAAATCATAAAAACTTTTAAGTTCGTTTTTCTTCTGATTGGTTATACCATCAATCTTTCCAACCATTTTCAAAGCTTCAAAAAAGCTTATTTTGTTTCTTATGGCAAATTGTTCTATTAAAAACAATGTCTTTTGCCCTATCCCCTTTGGAGGAACGTTGATTATCCTTTTTATGCTTACATAATCATCCGGGTTGGAGACGATTTTCATAAATGCCAGAATGTCTTTGATCTCTTTTCTCTGGTAAAACCTCACCCCACCTATTATAATGTAAGGAATTCCAGAATCCCTGAGCTTCTGCTCCAATACCCTTGACTGAGCATTGGTGCGGTAGAGTATCACCATATCGGAGAAGGAAAGGTTGCTATCTTTTAAAAGATTTTGAATCTTTTCAACGCAGGATAAAGCCTCTTGGGTCTCGTTTTCAACCAGGGTCAAGATAACCCCATCCCCACCCTTTATCTCGGTCCACAAGGTCTTTCCTTTCCTTCCCAGGTTGTTCTCAACCACCGAGGAGGCAGCATCCAAAATCGCCTGGGTGGAACGGTAGTTCTGCTCCAATCTTATCACTTTGCAATCAGGATAATCCTTTTCGAAATCCAGGATGTTGTTCAAATCCGCCCCTCTCCACCCATAGATGGACTGGTCATCATCCCCCACCACGCACAGGTTCCTGCTTGCTGAGGAAAGGTGTTTCACCAGTACGTACTGAGCGTGATTAGTATCCTGATACTCATCCACCAGTATGTATTTAAACCTTCTCTGGTATTTTCCCAAAACCTCCGGAAACCTATCGAAGATCTCAACCGTTTTCATAATCAAATCATCGAAATCAAATGCAGAGAACTCCTCTAATTTCTCTTGATAAAGCTGGTAGACTCTCAAAACGTTTTTCTCAAAAAAATCCTTGGCATAAACGTCATAGTCTTTCCAGTCAACCAGCTCGTTTTTAGACCCTGAAATTCTGGACAATATTGCCTGCGGAGAAAATTTCTTTGTGGAGATATCCAACTGTTCCATACATTTTTTTATCAGGGAGAGTTGGTCATCCTCGTCATAGATGGTGAAGTTAGTCTTGTACCCTAAAGTTTTAGCCTCCCATCTTAATATCCTCGAGCATAGCGAATGAAAAGTACTTATCCATACAGGAGAAGATATCTTTCCCAGGAGTTTTTCCACCCTGTTCTTCATCTCCTCCGCAGCTTTATTGGTAAAGGTAACTGCCATGATGTTCTTAGGTGGGATCTTAAAAGCTGCTATAAGATAAGCAATCCTGTAGGTTAAAACTCTGGTTTTCCCGGAGCCAGCTCCTGCCAGAATCAAAAGTGGACCATCCTTATGGGTTGCTGCCTCTCTTTGCGGTGGATTCAGTTCTTTCATAAAATCAATCATTTTTAAATTCCTTTATTTACATTATAAGTCCAAAAATCAATTCAGGCAAATGTTTATATAGCAATCTAAGGCTAATATTTCATCAAAAAATATAATTTATCCTTGATTTTCTTATAAAATAACATTAAAATAAAAATCCAACTTGGGAAAGGAGGAGAGAGTGAATATAATAATCTGTATCAAACAGGTTCCAGATACCGAGACGAAAATCCAAATTAAACCGGATAGCTCAGGAATTGTTACCGAGGGGATAAAATACGTGGTTAATCCCTATGACGAATATGCGGTTGAGGAGGGGGTGAAAATAAAGGAGAAATTTGGCGGTGAGGTAACAGTAATTTCTCTGGGACCGGAAAGGGCAAAGGAAGCCATAAGAACCTGCCTTGCTGTTGGTGCGGATAAGGGAATTCATCTGAACGATCCCGCATTCGAGGGATCGGACAGCTACGCTACCGCAAAGATTTTGGCAAAGGCTATATCCCAGATTCCCTTCGATATCGTCCTAACCGGAAAACAGGGAGTAGATTTCGACAACTCCCAGGTATTTGCCTACCTGTCAAGGTTTTTAGATATACCTTTCGTGTCGGTTGTGGTGGGATTGGAACTATCCTCTGATCTGAAATCCGCCACCGCAAAAAGAGAGGGCGAGGGGGGGGACAAGGAGATAATCCAGGTACAACTTCCTGCAATAATCGCAGCTCAGAAGGATTTGAACCAGCCCAGGTATGCTTCCCTTCCAGGAATAATGAAAGCAAAGAAAAAAGAGATCAAAAACCTAAGTCTATCAGATTTGGGCCTTTCACCCGATGAAGTGGGATTAAAAGGATCAAGGGTAAAAATAGAGAATTACAGTCAACCTCCGGAAAGGAAAGCAGGCAGAATAATCGAGGGTGAGGAGCCTGCAGAGGTCTGTGAAAAGCTGGTTAAGCTTTTAAGGGAAGAAGCCAAGATCATTTAATTTCTTTGGAAGAAAGGATAGAAAATGTCTATATGGGTAATAGCTGAACAAAAGGATGGTAAACTGAAAAAGGTGAGCCTGGAGCTTTTGAGTCTATCTAAAAAGCTAAAGGAGAAAACAAACCAAGATATTGGATGTGTGCTTTTGGGTGATAATTTAGAGAGTTTTACCCAAACCCTGGGCAATTATGGTGCGGATAAACTCTTTTTGATAGAGGATCAGGCTCTTCAAAACTACTCCAACGAAGTTTACAGTCAAGCCATAGCTGATCTTGTAAAAGAACATAGCCCCAAAATAATCCTGGGTGGGGCAACTGCCCAGGGAAAAGATCTTTTGCCTTTGGTGGCTGCAAAGCTGGATGCTGGATTAGCTATAGATTGTTTAGATATAGAAATAGACGAAAACAGTAAGCTTATTTGTACCCGCCCCATGTATGCGGGCAAGGTAAAGGTAAAATGTACCCTTGAGTCCTCTATTCAGATCGCATCCTTAAGACCGAATGTTTTGGAAGTGTTACCCCCGGATACATCCAAGCAAGCTGAGGTTGTAAAAGTAAAGCCCCGGATCGATCCGAACAGCTTAAAGGTTAAATTGCTTGAGGTTAAAAAGGAAGCCAGAGGAAAAATCGATTTAACCGAGGCTGACGTAATAGTTTCTGGCGGAAGGGCAATGAAATCGGCTGAGAATTTCAAGCTCTTGGAGGATTTGGCTGAGGCTTTGGGTCAGGCAACAACTGTCGGTGCATCCAGAGCAGCGGTTGATTCCGGATTTGCTCCTCACGATATCCAGGTGGGACAAACCGGCAAAGTAGTTAATCCCAACCTGTACATCGCCTGCGGTATCTCGGGAGCTATCCAGCATCTTGCCGGGATGATTACCTCCAAATGCATCGTTGCCATAAACAAAGATCCAGAAGCACCCATTTTCCAGAAAGCGGATTACGGAGTAGTCGGTGATCTTTACAAGATTTTACCCATTTTAACCGACATCGTAAAAAAACTCAAAGCCCAGGAATAAAAGCAAAGGTGTAATAAAAAGTGAAATGAAATGTTTGTAGGGACAAGGCTTTTGAGCGTAGTGAAATACAACGACTCCAGCGGAGGGTTCCAAGTACAAAGAGAAAAGAACAGTAACAAGACTTGTCCCAAGATAATCAAAATAACAGGTAATATTAACAGCTGATCGACATTTAAAAAATGGAAACAACAAGAGAAATCTTCTGGAACGTTGGCAACGTTGCCCTTCTGGTTTACCTTTTGGCTGCTGTTGTGGTTTTTATTTTCATCTATGCTTTTATCCAGAGGATAAAACTCTGGAAAATAGGCAAAGAGGAAAAAAGAAAAGACCAAATCTGGGAAAGGATAAAATCGGTTTTGGTTTTCGGATTTGGTCACAAAAGGCTTTTAACCGAACCCTATCCGGGAATATCTCACTTTTTACTTTTCTGGGGATTCGTCATTCTCCTTCTGGGAACCATAATCATCTTCCTGCAGGAGGACATCCTCTCCCCTATTTTTAACCTCTTTTTCCTTCATGGAAATTTCTATTTGTGGTTCTCCTTGATACTGGACCTTTTCGGACTGCTTGCAATCATCGGAGTCCTTTTAGCCCTTTACCGAAGGTATATACTAAAACCGGAAAGATTGGACAACGTATTCGACGATGCTTTCTCTTTAATCCTTATACTATTGATCCTGGTGACCGGATTTCTGACCGAGGGAGCAAGGATAGCTTTCACCCGACCTGATTTTGAACGCTGGTCATTTGCTGGCTGGCAGATAGCCTTAATTTTAAATCCCTCCTGGACAGAGAGTGAATCGCTTTTAATCTGGCACCGGTTTTTCTGGTGGGTTCATCTGGGTCTGGCTTTCCTTTTCATCGGATATTTAGCCTACTCCAAGCTTCTGCATATCTTCTCCTCTTCCCTATCGGTGTTTTTCAGATCATTTGAGCCAAAGGGAAAACTGGATCCCATCCTGGATATGGAAAACCAGGAGACCTTTGGCGTCTCGAAGGCTGAAGAATTTACCTGGAGACAGCTTCTGGATGCCGATGCCTGCACCAGGTGCGGAAGATGCCAGGACAACTGCCCGGCCCACCTTTCCGAAAAACCCCTCTCACCCAAAAAGCTGATCCAGGATCTGAAGACCAATCTTTTGCTCTCAGCTAAAGCCCTGCAAAAAGAAAATCCAGATGAACAAAGAAAAAATCTCATTGGTGAATCTATCTCCGAGGATGAGCTCTGGGCCTGCACCACCTGTCTTGCCTGTCAGGAATCCTGTCCGGTATTTGTTGAACAGGTGCAGAAAGTTGTTGACCTAAGACGTTATCTGGTTTTGATGGAAGCTAAATTTCCCCAGGAGATTACCCCCATGTTCAAAAACTTAGAGACCAACTACAATCCCTGGGCTTTCGGCTTCGCCTCCAGGGGAGATTGGGCAAAAGATCTGGAAGTGAAGCTTCTTTCAGAGGATAAAAACGTTGACATTCTTTTCTGGGTGGGATGTTCCGGCTCATACGATGATAGAAATAAAAAGGTATCACAGGCATTGGTGAAAATCTTAAGGGCAGCTAATATAAATTTCGGAATACTGGGACAGGAGGAGAAATGCTGTGGCGAGCCGGCAAGAAGGATGGGAAACGAGTATTTGGGTCAAATGCTCATCCAGGAGAATATCGAGATTTTAAAAAACTACGGGGTGAAAAAAATTCTTTTCGCCTGCCCTCATGGATACAACACTTTCAAAAACGAGTATCCTCAATTCGGAGGAGAATACCAGGTCTACCATCACACCGACTTCATACTGGATTTAATCCAAAGTGGAAAAATTAAAATAACTAAAAAAATAGATGAAAATATAACCTACCACGATTCCTGCTATCTGGGGAGATACAACGACATTTATGATTCACCAAGAGAGATATTAAAACGTATCTTGGAGGGTAAAATCAAGGAGATGGAGAGAAGAAGGGAAAAAAGCTTCTGCTGCGGTGCTGGGGGTGGAAGGATGTGGATGGAAGAGAATCTGGGCAAGAGGATAAACCAGCTCAGGGTCAAGCAGGCACAAGAAACCGAAGCCAAAACCATTGCCTCTGCCTGCCCTTACTGTTTAACCATGCTTTCCGATGGGATAAAGGAAATTGGCCTGGAGGAAAAGTTAGAGGTAAATGACATAGCCGAGCTTGTTGCCTCCCTTTTGTGAAAAATTTATCAAGGCTTGACAACTCCTGGAAAAATCCGTATTCTTTAAAAACATGATTTAAACAAAGAGTCGAACTTTTTCGTCGCAAATTAGTAAACTGAAATTTAAACTTTAAACTAAGGTGACTTAAATGGACAAAAAGATAACCAAGGACATGACTTTTGGGAAAGTATTGAAGGAATATCCCCAGACCGTGGAGACCTTCTTCAAATACGGGATGCACTGTTTTGGGTGTCAGCTGGCAGTGGACGAGACCATCGAGCAGGGTGCTTTGGCTCATGGGGTGGAGGTGGATAAGTTGATCGATGATCTCAACCTTAAGGTCTCAGAGCAAAGTCCCCAGCAAAAGAAGGAAGATGAACCAGAATCAGAAAATTAGTGATAAGATCCAAAACCTCAAAAAGCAAAGAAACGCTGTAATCTTAGCTCACAATTATCAGATCGGAGAGGTTCAGGATATAGCTGATTTTGTAGGAGATTCCCTGGATTTATCTCAGCAAGCAGCCAGAACCGATGCCCGGGTTATCGTTTTCTGTGGGGTACACTTCATGGCCGAGACCGCAGCCATCCTTTCACCGGAAAAGACCGTCCTGATGCCTGATGTGAATGCAGGATGCGCCATGGCAAACATGATAACACCAAGGCAATTCGCAGAACTTAAGAAAGAGCACCCTGAAGCAGTTTACGTATGCTATGTCAACTGCACCGCCGAGACGAAAGCGGAGTGTGACTACTGCTGTACCTCTGCTAATGCCATCAAGGTAGTTCAGGCCATTCCCCAGAAGAAAAAGATAGTATTTCTGCCCGACAAATATCTCGGAAGCTATGTAAAATCCCAGACCAAAAGGGATCTTATCCTGTGGGATGGCTACTGTCCCACTCATCGAAGAATTTTGCCCGAGGACATATTGAAAAAGAAAGCGGCCCATCCCAAAGCCGAGGTTTTGGTCCATCCGGAGTGCACCCCGGAGGTAATAGCCATGGCTGATCAGGTTCTATCCACCTCCGGAATCTGCAGGCATGCCCGGGAGTCAGAATCTGAGGAGTTCATAATCGGTACCGAGATAGGGATTTTGCATAGATTAGAAAAGGAGAATCCTAAGAAGAAATTCTATCCCGCCTCCGAGCTTTCCGACTGCCCCAATATGAAACTTAACAATTTAGAAAAAATCCTCTGGTCTTTGGAGGACATGGTCTATGAGGTGAAAGTTCCTGAAGGAATAGCCAAAAGGGCAAAGAAGTCAATAGACCGGATGCTGGAGATAACCTAATCAAATTAATTTTTATTGAAGGGAAGGATTTATAAATTTCTTCTCCTCTGTCATTCTGAGCAAAGCGAAGAATCTAAGGAAAAAAAGGATATAAGATCCTCTGGCATGTAAAGGATGGAATTCAGAATGGCACAAAAGAACGGAACAGATGTGATGCTGAGCGAAGCAAAGCATCTCAGAAGATAATATTATGAAACATTATTACGTTTACATCTTAACCAATAAATCGAAAACATTATATACTGGCGTAACTAACAACTTAGAACGGCGGATATATGAACATAAGCATAAGTCAATTGAGGGATTTACCAAGAAGTATAATCTTACTAAATTGGTATATTATGAGATAGCTGAAGACGTGAGAAGTGCAATTACCGGAGAGAAACAAATTAAAGGATGGTTGCGAAGCAAAAAAATTCGGTTGATTGAATCTATGAATCCACAATGGAAGGATTTAAGTACAGAATAATAGAGATTCTTCTCCCCGCCTTTGGCGGGGATCAGAATGACAGACCAAGAAAAAGTGCCATGCTGAGCTTAGCGAAGTATCTAAAAACTCACTTAAAATCAAAGTCTATCTCGGTACCATCCGTTAAATATGCCCGAGCTCCCCGAAGTCCAGACCATAGTTGATGCCCTGAAAAAAAGCATCATCGGCAAAAAAATAAAATCAGTTGATATAGACTGCTCAAGGGTTTTCTCCCAGAGTAAAGTCTCTTTTAAAAAAGGTCTAAAGGGAAAAAAGATAAAAAACATAAAAAGAAGGGGGAAATTTTTAATAATTGACCTGACAGAGAATCAAACCCTTTTGATCCATCTGGGAATGACCGGTGGTATTTTTTTCTCAAACAAAAATCAATCACATAAAAAACATGACCATCTTATAATCAAATTTTCTGACAAAACTCAAATCCGCTATCACGATCCCAGGAAATTCGGAAAGGTGATAAAGGTTACTTCTTCTAATATTAACAAAATCCCTGAAATAACTAAATTAGGACCTGAGCCTCTGGAAATTTCCCAAAGTGAGTTTGTAGATATCTTCGAAAATAAAAAAGGAAGAATAAAGACGACACTATTAAATCAGAGGGTTTTAGCCGGATTGGGTAACATCTATTCGGACGAGGCTTTGTTTGATGCGAAGATTCATCCTTTAACCAAAACGGATAGGCTAAAAGAGAAGAAACTTTTGCAACTACACAGCTCCATTCAGAAGATCCTGAAAAATGCTATAAAAGCAGGAGGCTCCTCCATTGATGATTATTTGAATATCGATGGGGAAATGGGGCTTTTCCAATTTCAGCATAAAGTTTACGGAAGAGAAGGAGAGCCTTGTAAAGTATGTGGGGCTAAGATAAAAAGGATAAGGATAAGCCAGAGATCAAGTTTTTACTGCCCCCGATGTCAAAAGCTTAGTACCCCGCCCTAAAACGTAGGTTGTTTTTGGATGCTTCGGGAATAGGAATTCCCGAAGCTAATTGGCATCGGCATTTCCTAATGCCAATGCATCTTGAGAAAAAAGCGTCACTAAAAAACTCCTGACGCTACTATAAGTTGGTCAAAGGTGCCCTCACCCTTGACTAAGATGAGGACAAAACTATGTACCTTTAGCCAAAAAGCTAAGCACGAGGAGATAGACGAGCAAAAACTCAAGAAAGTTCTTGACACGGTAGCCTTTCGGATATATTTTGAGGATCGTTCGGATTGGTAAATGATAAAACCATCCAGAGACTTCTTGATCACAACGATGTGCGAATCACAATGGTCTATATTCATGTGCTGGACCATGGTAGCCTTAGGGGTAAAGAGCCCGTTGGACAGCCTATGAGGAGGGGGTGGTTGAGTATTATTCGGAAACCATATAAAGCGCAGAAGTATCACGAATTTGATCTTAGTCGATTGAAAATAGATGGATTACGCGGAAATCTCATTGGAGTATTATCTGAAAGCAAAACCCGAAAACAGGTTTACATGGAAACCATATAACCATAGTTATGTGCTGGGAGAGCACATTGGAGTGGAGTTATGAGCTGGTTTGTACAATGGCGCGAACGCCGCGCTCGCAGAAGGCTTACGAGCAAGGATCTCTTTGTCAGGTACGAGGCAGCGAAATGGTTGCTCTTGCGACGTGGCGACGCAAGCGTAATAGCGGTTCTCCTCGAGTGCCTGCACGAGTCGGACTATGTCACATGGCCTCTCATCTGCGAGTTTGCCGCTGCAACCCTATCGCGATACGGTTACCAGGGGCCTCGACCGATCAATGGCATTACGAACAGACTTCGGAAGACCGCATCCGCTAGTCAGGCAGGACACCTCCTTCGCGCACTGAGCTACCTCGCGCCTAGGGATGCACTCGACGCAATTGAGATTGTCCTTAATAGGGACTCGACCTACTTCCGCGTGGACGACGCGAACACGGCCACGGGGGCAGCAATCCTTCCGACGTTCACGGGGACTACTGGTCAGTATGTGCGAGTACTGGCAGCACGGCTTTTGGGAGACTTTGGAAACGAGAGCAGTGTAAACACTCTGAGGAGTGCTGCGGTAGACGCTGATTCCCAAGTACGCGCAGCAGCAGTATCGGCCCTGGAGACAATTCAAGGCCGCTCAGCTCCGGGTCGACCCGAGGCGCAGCAGCCATGAACATCTTGCATCGGGAAGTTATATGCGTCTTTTTCCCCTCATCCCGGGCCTGGAGCTGCCTGCTGTTCTGCCGAGTTCGTAGGTCAGGAGCATAGGGCTCCTGACCTATCTCTGAAAGGAGCACGAAGATGAGGTATAGAATCCACTATATCCTGGCTGTCGCTAGTAGTCTTATCTGTTCCGCTGTGCTGCTGCAACCTCTGAGCAACGTACTCGGAGACACTGGGCGGAAGCCTGAGTCCACGGCGAAAAAGGTCCAGCCCAAAACTAAGCTCATTAAGATCGAGAACGGGCTACGAATCATAGATCTATGCTTTCCCAAGGGACTTCTTAGTGACGATAACGGCTCGATCACGCTTGTGCAACTGGGGACGGGATATGGTGCGAGCATGGAGCGTCCAGGGGATGCCACGGTGGGAGCCTGGATTCCCGGGTCGACCAGCTATCAGACACTGCTTAATGGGGGAGTAGGGAGCGAGATTCGGTTCAATGGCGACATCGAACTGGACTCGCTCTTGATCCAAGCGTCATTCCCAGAGCGCCTGTGTGTTCGGAGAGTGGCCAGTGGCTGGGCATACGTATGTGGAAGGGGGAGGCTCTCGTTCAAGGACTCGGGCACCTCAATAACCGTCGGCGAAGAGCGAACCACTGATGAATGCATGCGCCTGCTTGCATCAGAAAACGCTGTACTCCGCGAGGGAGCGGCGCGTGATCTTGGGAGGCTGGTTCGACCGCAGGATCGAACGCGTGCTGTACCTGCACTGAGAACCCTGCTTGATGATTCCTCCTCATACGTGAGATGCGGCGCTGCGGAAGGCCTGGCATTGGTTGGTGGTGCAGAAGCTTTTGCTGCTCTCAAGGCGGCGTGTGCTGCAACATCAGAGCGTACCTCCGAGCGAGACTGCTTTGACTATTGGGTGGCGGTTTCTGGCGGGCTCACCCTGTTGGGCGATCCGCAAGCGGGCGACATTGAGCTTGCTGAGGCTGCGCGTGCCTTTCTCGGCGATAGTGCGGCCGGGACACAGAAATGGGCAATGTACAGCTTTGCTGGCAGTGCTGTGTTCGATCTGATTTCCGATGGGCGGACTTGGAGTCCCGACACTCTTGCTAGTAGGCTCGGTTCAATGTCCCCTGATGTTCGTCTGGCTGCAGTCAGGCTACTGGCGCATGTGCATGTCGACACTTTACGAGAGCGTCTCCAGAGAATAGCCGAATCGGATGAAGATGCGCGAATAAGGCAAGCAGCCAATGCGACTCTTAAGTCCATGGACGCGAAGTGAGCGAGCATTAGAGCACAGTACACGCGGCGCGTCGAAACGATGACGGGTGGCCCACAGCTGTGCCTTAAGGCATCAAAGGAAGAGATGTTAGGCATCATCATCCCTGGAGTGTTATCTGGAAGCAAAACCAGAAAGTGATTTTATCCGGAAACCATATAAACAGAAGTTGGGTGAATTTCTGAATCCGAGTATTCTGTTTTCAAAGACGCCTTATACGGCGCTCAAAGCCATGTTTGGAGTGTTATATGGATCGATATAAACAATGTTAGCCAATATTAAAATAAATTTATTACTCTTGTCTATTTATGAAATCCAAAATTAAATCATTATTCCTTTTTATAAGATTTCAACATTATAGGGTAGCAATCTTTTTTGCGTCCATAATTTTAGTTATTATTTTCATCTTAAATAATTTGTTTATATTACCATTATCAAACACTGAAACTGCACAAACTGGATTTTCAATAATAGCTCAAATTTTAGGAGTCTTGTTAGGAGCTCTTGTTGTTTTAATAATTTTATTAATAGACCAAAAGCAACAAGCAGAACACCATTTAATAAGTGAGTATTATTCATACAGAAAAAGAATGCAGGATAATATTAGTATTATAAAAAATTCACGAGATGATATATTAAAGCATTTAGAAAAAGGCGAAATAAAACTTGACGATTACTTAGGATATCCAGATGGTAGTCTATCAAAAAGCAAATTCAAAGATATATATATAAATCTAACTTCATTATTTTATTTTTTGAAGACTGCTATTTCAAACAAATTAGAAAAAGAATTCAAAAAACTAAACATCCCAGCAAACGATCAAGACGAGATACTATTCGGCAAAGCACTTTTATCTGAATATGAACCTGCTAGATTTTTAAAATTATTTGGAGACGCATTGGACGTAAATTTTTTAGCTCCATATTGTTCTAATGAAAGCAGTGATTTTGCAATTGAGATATATCAAGAATTTAGTCAAAAGGGAATCTTTAATTCTATAAACAAATTTGAAAAATCAAAAAATGTTTTAGGAAGTAAGATGTTATCTCTCGATATTTTCTTAATTATCATAACCATCGTAGGATCAGTATTTGCTCTATTTGGATTAATTCCGGAGGTTAAAACTTGTTCAATCTTTAATTATATTATTTACTCCATTAATTTCTTATTCTTCTTATGCTTATTTATAACTTTATTTCTTATAGATAAAATGCTTAAACAATAATCAAAATATTATAAGATGGCTAATAAAAAAATTAACCTGACTGGAACAGCGATATGCGAATTCGAACAACTGATGCCATGCAGAACATTTCTTTAAATACCAACGTACTATGCACCGCAAGTTCCAACAGGTTATTTTGCCGTTGGGCAGCCAAGCGTCCATAGGAGCCAATCAAATGCAAGCATACAGTCAGGGATTCGCGCATGTTTACAACACAAGGTGGGGCGGCTATGCCAAGCAGGTCGCCCCATTGATTCTCGATTTCTATTCCTCCACAAAGATTGGTCAAAAGAACAAGTCTGTTCTCGATCTTTGCTGCGGCACTGGCCAGCTTGCAGTACATTTTCTGCAAAAGGATTTTAAGGTCGTTGGCATTGATCTGTCAGAACATATGCTTTGCTTTGCCAGAGAGAATGCACGCCAATACGTTGAAACTGGTCAAGCCGAATTCTTAAAGGGCGATGCCAGCGATTTCACGCTGGATAAACGCTTTGGCTTAGTAGTTTCTACGTACGATTCACTCAACCATCTTGAAGACGAACAGGCATTGAGAAGATGCTTTCAATGCACCCATGCGGTCTGCAATGGTTATTTTATCTTCGATATGAATACCCGGCATGGATTGAAACGCTGGAATAGCATCCAGGTGGACCAGGCCAGTGAAGACGCATTGATTATCACTCGCGGTATCTATGATGGAAAGAGTGATAGAGCTTGGACGAAGATTACTGGATTTGTACGCGCGTCCAATGAACTATACCAGCGATTCGATGAGACAGTGTTCAACACGGTTTTTGAATTAGAAAGGGTGAAAAACGCACTGCTTGATGCGGGTTGGAAGGATGTCCACTTTGCTCGGATTCAAGATCTGAAGACTCCGATAACTGAACCCGAGAAGGAAGGACGAGTGTTTATCGTTGCAAGTAAGTAGTTCGTAGGTCAGGTGCTCTGCACACCTGACAAATGAAAGTGTCAGGAGTATGGGGCTCCTGACCTACTAGCTGGAAGCAAAACCTAAAAACTGTTTTCCATGTGCTGTCGGGACTTACCTCCCGACAGAAAAGCGTCAGGAGGAAACTCCTGACGCCACCTTAAAGTTGGTCAAGGGTGCCCTCACCCTTGACCAAGATAAACCGGGATAAGGGTACCCCACCCTAACTTATACGACTCTTACTCCTTTTGAAGATTATGCGTATGTCTCTTGATCTTGAGGAATTTATACAAATCATCCACAAATAAAAAAATAACCTCACCCCTATCCCCTCTCCACTCGTGGAGAGGGGAACTAAGGGGTGAGGAAAAAAACAAAACCCGTCCATTCGAAGGAAAGGATAGGGTTTCAACATGCTGTCGGGAGTTAATCTAGGGTGCCCTCACCCTTGACCAAGATAAACCGGGGTAAGGGTACCCCACCCTAACAGGTAAACTCAAAAACAACCAGAAGTCTAAAGGGTAAACGAAGCTGAACTATATTCTCATCTCATAAATCCGGTACTTCTTATAAAGCTTAGCCCCTAAAGTCTCCAAAGCTTTGTTCATCAAAACGTTATCCTCCAAAACCCAGGACAACTCACCCCAGGTATAGCCTCTTTTTATCCCGTCCCTGATGGATCTTACATAAAATATGGTCTCGATCCCCTTTTTCCTGTAATTATCCACAACCCCCAGGGTGATTATCCTTGCACTTTTAACCATATTCTTTATCCTGGTAAACCAAAAAAGCTTCAGAATCCCAAAAGGGAAAAACCTGCCATTCAATCTCTTCAAAACCGGATTTATATTGGGCAAGGCTAAAGAGAATCCAACTGGCTCTCCATCGATCTCAGCAATGAAAACCATCTGAGGATCAACGATCTGTTTTAGATTCTTACACATATGCTCGAATTCCTCATCGTTCATCGGAACGAATCCCCAGTTTTTGCTCCAGGCGGAATTATAGATTTTTTTTACCCTTTTGATCTCGTTTCCAAAATCTTTTAAATCAAGCGTTCTTATTTTCAGGTTTTCCTTCTTTTCAACTCTTTCAGCGATTCTGATCACCCTCTCCGAGGGCTTGAAAGTCCTGTCAAAATACCAGGCAAAAACATCCTTTGCCTTTCTCATCCCGTATTTTCCCATAAGATCAAGGTAATATTTTGGATTATAGCTCATCATAAACGCAGGAGCAGAGTCAAATCCCTCTAAAAGAAATGCGATCTCCTCGTTGGTAGAGAAATTCGCCGGACCTCTCATTATCTCCATCCCTTTTGATTTTAGCCAATCCCTTACAGTATCCAGAAGTAGTTTTGCCACCTCGAAATCGTTAACGCATTCGAAAAATCCGAAAAAACCGGTCTTCTCATTATGAAAATCGTTATGGTTATGATTAATATGCCCCCCGATCCTACCCACTATTTCTTTATCCTTTTTTGCTAAAAAGAAAACAACTTCAGAATGTTTAAAAAAAGGATTTTTTAAAGGATCAAAAAACTCCTTTCTCTCGGAGATCAAATGCGGAACCCAGTTAGGATCATCCTTATAGATTTTCCAGGGGAATTTAATGAAATCCAAAAGTTCTTTTTTTGTCTGAACTTTTTTTATTTTAAACATTTAGAAGAGAATATATCAACTTGAAAAGGAAAATCAAATATAAATATAGATTTAAGATGTATTGAAACTTGCAGGCACAGATTTATCTGTGCTAAAATTGATATTACTCATGTATGTAATCTTTAGTTACTTAATGACGACCCTTATTTTTACGTCTTTATTCAATCCACCAGCTCCGATTCCGGTTTCTTTTCCTCTTTCACCGGTAAAAGAAACTGTTCAGGACGCGACTTCAAAACCTCATTCAGCCAGCTTTCTGGATATCCTTTTTCCTGAGGCTCACCCTCTTCATCCTTCACATATCCATCATTATATTTGGTTATCAGATATTCGCCCAGCTCCCGCCATCTATTCACCACCATCTCACCCTGGGTCACCGAGTAATTAGTCAGGAAATTTGTCACAAGTATCTTATCCCTTTTGTCTAACTCCACTGCAGTTTTATCAGTCTCAGGCTGAAGCCTAAAAAATTCCCCCTCGATCTCCTTCTGTACAGCCTGGATCTCCGAGATCATATATGAGTATTTTAAGCAAGCGTAATTGGCAACCAAATTAAAAACCCACCAGGCAGAATCCCAGGAGAATTTTTGAAGGCTTCCTTTGGTAAATGATCTGGGGATGGTATCAATTCCGCAGTACAAGGGTACATAGCAGGTAGTGTAGGTATCATCCATCCCGTACCAGTATACACCACCAACTGCATTGGGAAGCCACGATCTCGACTGGGAGACAAAAGAGAATGCGGTCTGCTGGGTAGAGATGGGGCGTTCCCAGGCATATTCGATACTGTCGACCATCCATTCAATAGGCCTCCAGCGGTTAGGGCATCCATAGGGTCCAGCATCGATCCCTTTGGTCATGTCATAATCGGTCCCTTCATAATGGTCCCGCATAAGGGCGAATACGTCTGCAACTGAAAGTTTCTTATCCGGCTTTATCCACAAAGGATAAGGCTCTGCTCCCTCCACTGCCCGATGATAATCAGGGGAAAAATTCTCAGATGGTGCTGCCCTCCGAAAGATGCTCCACACCCGGGCCTCTGCATATCTTTTGTTTTTAGGTGTAGGGGGGCAGTAAACATCGCAAAACCTAAATGGTTTTCCTGATTTGGGATCAAAATACCCTTTTTCAATTGCAAATGAAATCACATTCTCTGAATACAAACATCTCTCAGGATCATCCAGGGGAAACTCCCCAATTCTTGCTTTGTTAGCATGGCAGCTGATATAACCATCCGGAACCTTAAGCGCAACCCACAAAGCCCCTTTTCCTCCCTCACCCGGACCGATCATCTCCATTATCCAGGCCTCCCTGGTATCCCCGAGGGAAAAAGACTCTCCAGAGGAGCGGTAACCGTATTCGGCAACCAGATCGGTCATAACTTTAATAGCCTCCCTAACTGTTTTTGCTCTCTGCAAAGCAAGCTCCATCATATCCCAGTAATGCAGAAGACCGCTGGAATCGCGAAGCTCCTCTCTTCCACCAAAGGTGGTCTCCCCGATCACCAACTGGTATTCGTTCATCAGATCAACCACAGCATGGGTGTGAGGAACCTGCTTTACCTTACCTCTTACATTTCCATGCCAGTCAGCTATCTCAAGGGAATCCTCATCATGATCAGCTGCAGGAGTGTACTCAAGACGAGGATGAAACTCCGCATCGCAGGTGTAGGTGATCATCACCGAGCCGTCATCCGAAGCCCCTTTGGTCACCAGAAGACTGGAGCAAGCTTCGGGCTGAGTGTAGGTTACAAGAAGAAAACAAACACAAAGTAAAATCAACCATACAAAAAGTCGCCTTTTCATCTCTTTAACCTCTCTTTTTTTCATGTTTTATTGTTAAAGATATTTTTTAAAATAAACCTCCATTCTGTCAAAGGCTTTGTTAATCATCTCATCAGGAACGCAGAAGGACAACCTCAAATGTCTTTGACCTGTGGGTCCGAAATCCACCCCCGGTGTGGCTGAGACTTTTGCTTCTTTCAAAAGGTTTTCGCAAAATGTCTTGGAATCCTTACCCTCTTCTAATAATATCCTGGGAAACATAAGATAGGAGCCGCCAGGTTTTTTATAATCGAAAACCGAGCTTAGATCATCCAGTCTTTCACACATCAGATTTCTGGCTGAAAGATATTTCTGTCTGAACCGGGAAACGCAGTCCTGTGATCCTTTCAAAGCAGCTAAAGCTGCATATTGAGATACTACCGGTGCGCAGATCGAAAGAGGGATGTGAGCTTTGTTGATCTGGGGAATCAAATCCTGGTGAGCACAAAGGTAACCGATCCTCCATCCGGTCATGGCATAGGTTTTGGTGAAGGTGAAACAGCTCACCGCATTTTTTCCCATCTCCGGAATCGAGGCGATGCTGAAATGCTTATGCCCGTCAAAGGTAAAATACTCGTAAGCTTCGTCAGTGATAACCACAAGATCATGCTCCAGCGCGATCTCGGCTATTCCCCTAAGCTGCTCTTCTGTAAAAACGGTTCCGGTGGGATTGTTAGGGGAGCAGTACATTATAGCTTTCGTCCTTGGAGTTACTGCTTTTTTGACCGCTTCTATATCCAGAGCAAATCCATCCTCCTCGATGGTGGGAACCAAAACCGGCTTTCCAGAGGCGAGCATCACCT
>LJUW01000090.1 GCA_001304315.1 candidate division Zixibacteria bacterium SM23_73_2
CGAATTTGCAACTAAATACTCTATTAAGATTCTTGGATTTGATGTTATGGCTTAGAAATTAGATACTAGCACACCTTCAACACCACCAGCGTAAAATCATCCCAGAAAGTTGCCCCGCGGGAGAAGTCGTTTACCTCCTGGACTAAAATATTTTTAATCTTGTCTGCAGAATGATGGCGGGAGCCTTCCATAAGATCCAAAAGACGCTCTTCTCCGAACTGCTCCTCAGCTTTGTTAAAAGCATCGGTTAAGCCGTCGGAATAGAAAACTATGATGTCATCGCATTCTAAGTCCCTTTCCCCCTTCTCGTAAGCGGCAAAGGGGAATGCTCCGATAATCAAACCACCCTCTTTTAAAAGATCAACCTCACCGGATTTGTGCATGAGAATCGGATAGTTGTGACCGGCATTGCAGAAGCAGATGCTTTTTTTCTCCGGATCGAACTCCCCGTAAAACATGGTGGCGAACTTCTCCGAGGTGGTGGAGGAGCAAATTAACTGGTTCACGTTGGAGATAACTAAGTTGGGAAGAGGGCAGTTTCTCGCCTCGGATCTCAAGGAGGCGTGAACCAGAGATATCAGAAGGGCTGCGGGGATTCCCTTGCCAGTGGCATCGGCAATGGCTATGGCAAAGGATGAGTTTTTGGTCTTTATGAAATCGTAATAATCTCCTCCCACCTGCCTGGCTGGCTGGATGTAGGCTGAGAGCTCGAATCCCTCTCCCTTGGGAAAGATCTTAGGCAGAAGACCAAGCTGGATCTGGCGGGCAACCACCAGCTCCTCCTCCAGCCTCCTTTTCTCCAGAGATTCCAGGTAAAGCTTGGTGTTATCTATTGCCACCACCAGCTGGTTAGCCAGGATATTTAATAAAGTCAAATCCTCGTAGGTGAAGCGGAAACGGGTGACCTTCTGGGACAGTCCTAAAATCCCGACAAGCTTATCTTTCTGGTAAAGAGGAGAAGCTACATGTAAACCCAGGGGAAACAAATACCTGGCCATGGGAGAATCATCCTGGTTAATCCCCAGCTCGTCTACGTAAACCGGTGATCTCCTTTCCTTAAAGGGCAAAAGAAAACCATCATCTTTTTCAAAATAAAACCTCCCCTCCTCCGAAAAAAGTAAAAACTTATCCTCACCCTCCTGGTAAACGCAAAGGAAAACCCTTTCCACCAGCATGTTCTTCTTTAAAGTGTCGAACACCATCTCCTTGAGCTGGTCGAAATCGAAAATGGTGACGATCCTGCGGCTGAAGGTCTCCATCATGTTCCGGTAATCGGAGGTATCCTTGATGAACATCCTTTTTAAGAAATTGTCCAGCTGGCCCATTATGGGCTGGAAGAAGACCAGAGCCAAGATGACATAGCCTATGTCCACTATGGCTGTGGGATGTCCCAGAAAGTTCTGAACCACCTTTCCCATTTGAGCCACCACCAGAAAATAAAGTCCCACCAGAAGACCGGAGGTCAAAGAATAGACCAAGCTCTGCCGGACCAAAAGCCTGATGTCCAGAAACTGGTACCTTATTATGGCCCAGGCGATGGAGCCGGCACCGATTACCAGTGCGGTGATGGTGAAAAAGATCTTGAGGGTATCTGAGAGCTTTATCGGGGTCAGGACCGGAAGGATGAAAGCCAAAGCATAAAGCCCCATGGCTGACATTATTCCCCAGATTAAAAACTTAACCTGTTCCTTCAAACGCTGGATTTCAAGCTCCCGGTAACCCAGGTAAAGAAAAACCACAGCCAAAAAAAGGTAGATCAGGTTGATCACCGAGAAAAACTGGAGGTGAAAGCTGTACAGAATCCCCATCAAAGCGGAAGACATCTTAGCCAGAAAGGCAAAAGGGGATAGTAGCCATCCGAAAAGAACGCTTCTTTTCCAGGTTTCTATGGTTTTAACAAAGCTGTCAGGATCGTAAAAAGCCAAAACTAAGACAATGTGAAATACATGAGGTAGAAACAAAAGCCATTTTATCCTGGGAAAATCGGAAAGAAACTTTTTCCTCTCCGGGAAAACCAAAGAGAAAAGCAAAAGAAAAGGAAAGAAAAGCTCCCAGAAATAGAAAAGGTTTGAATAGAAGGCTAACTCGGAGATCTCCGGGGAGATCGATTTAGCGATCGTTCCTAAAGCTGCCAGAAGAGGTCCTAATCCTGCAAAAAAAAGCATCAGGCTGGTGATCCGGTTGACCTGAGCTTTGGGATTCTCCCTGAAGATCACCACCGCCAGAAAAAAAAGAAAAACTCCGGCAACTAAATAGAAAGCTGCAACAATGGTTGAAGGGATCAAAACACCTGCCCCTATTTTTTTATGTATTTAACCATTCTCACCACTGTTCCGCCCTCCGGCTCGAAAGAAAAATCCACCTCGTCCATCAAGGATTTAAGGATGAAAATCCCCCTCCCGGCCTCTTTTAAAACGTTATTCCCCTCCAAAGGCGAGCCAATGTTCTGGGGATCAAACCCGTTGCCCTGATCCTGGACTTTGATTATTATCCGGGGAGATTCGATCTTAAGCTCCACCTGGACCCTTTTTTTCAGATTGCACTTGTTTCCGTGAACCACCGCATTGGTCACCGCCTCGGCAACCGAGATGGCCACGTCAGCCAGCTTGTTCTCATCCAGCCCCGCACTTTTTAACCTTGTTTCAACGAACTCGTCAACCTCCTTAAGGTAATCCAAGGAACTGGGGACAGAAACTATGTTTTTGCCTCTTTTTATCTTGCTCATTTTTCTCTCTTAAGAATAAGGTATGGCCACCTCCTCTTTTCAGAAGAGCTTTAAAGATTTTATTAACCGAAACTCTGGACCGCCTTCTCCACCGATTCGAACTTCTCGAAGACCTTGGTCAGCCGGGTTATCTCCAGAAGCTTTCCGATCCTCTCGGTAACGTTGGCCAGCTTTAATTCTCCCTGGTTGTCCCGGATAGCGATAAAAGCGGAGATAAGAATCGAAAGCCCGGTGGAGTTCATCCAGTCCACCTGGGAAAGGTCAATCACTATCCTTTTTTTATCCTGGGAGATAAGCTCCAAAAGCTTATCGTGAAGTTTGGTGGCATCCGGTCCCCCCATGATTTTACCCTGGGGGGAGATCACCATTACCCCATTTTTTTCGTTAACGGTAAAATCCATAAATTCCTCCTAAGATAGAGCATCTCTTTAAGTTTACGAAGGAAAAAAAACAGAGTTCAAAAAAATAAAGCCACAGGTAGTGGCTTTCAGGTAAAAAGATTTTATTGGTTTTATTTGAACAAGGCTTTTATCTTTCCCCAGGTGGTGGTAGGCGCATCCGCGGAGGAAACCGAGATCTTTTGCTCTCTGGTGCCCAGAAAAGCCCTAACCGGGGGGTTGGCGGTTTGTCCTTTAACCTTTAAGAATATGACATCCTCCTCGGACCATCCATCCTTTTTCTGAGTTTGGGGATCATCTTTGGGAATGCACAGAAAGTACTGCCCCTTCTCGGTCGTGGCTGTGCCAACTACATTGTCGTCGATTGTTGCTGTGACCTCATAGCCGTCCTCTGCTGGTACTCCTCCGAACTCCACCTCACCCCACAGACAGCAAAACGAGGAGCCCTGCTGGGAAAAAGCTAAACCCCAAAACATAAAAATAAAAACAAAACCGAAAATCCAAAGACCCTTTATTTTCTCTTCGCTCAAATTTTTCCCCGATCCTATATTTTACTTCATCTTATATTCTTTCTCGGATTTGTCAAGAGAAAAATTCATTTTTTTTGTGCAAATTTTGATCAGATTAAATTGACTAAAGCAAAGGAGAGGTGTTCTATCTCCATAGCCATGTTCACCGTTCTTAAAAAGACATGGTCCGGAACCTTTATATTGGCAGGGGCGAAATTCAAAATCGATTTAACTCCGGCCTTTACAACCTGGTCCACAACCTTCTGGGCCTGATCTGCTGGCACGGCTATAATCACCAACTCAATTTGGTTCTCCTTTAAATCCCTGACCAGATCCCCAACGTCCTTGATTAAAAATCCCTTGTGATTTTTGCCGATCTTTCTCTGATCGCTGTCGAACAAAAGCTTTATCAGAAACCCCTGCTTGGCGAATTCCTTGTAGGATACCAGAGCCGAGCCCACGTTACCCACGCCGATAAGAGCGACCCTCCAGGTTCGGTTAAGACCCAAAATCTGGGCTATTCTTTCTTTTAATTCCTTTACCCCGTAGCCCAATCCCCTGGTTCCGAAGCTTCCAAATAAAGACAGGTCCTTTCTCACCTGGGCGGGGGTAAGCTTCTCCCTTTGGGCTAACTCCCTGGAGGAAATGGTTGCCTCCCCCTCCTTCTCCATAACCTGAAGCACCCGATAATATCTGGAAAGCCTCCTTACCGTTGATTCCGAAACCTTCTTCATCTTCTATCCTCTTAGCCTTGTGAATTCTTTCACAATATAGGGGAAACCCATAATTTGTCAAGAAAAAAATACAAGGATTTTAAATACCTAAAAATTTAACCAAATCTCTACTTTTAAGTCCTACCTAAAAAATTCTAAAGAATTAAAAGTGAGTTTTTTTGGAGTGTCAAGCTTTCAGTTTGACTTTAAAATCCTTCGGATTTGCTAAAAGAAATTCACAGAGGTAAAACTTTGATTGACCAACTCAAAGGAGGAAATCTTGTCTGTCATAGCGAAGTAATCTGTTTTTCTATTATGGGATTGCTTCCCCCGCCAGGTGTTGGGTCTTTGTTGGTGCAAGAATTGTCGTCAATATCCGTTCCGGGTATTCCCTGCACCAAAACGACGGTTGGGGAATTCCAATTCCCCAACCAACATAGTAGGTCGAAATTCCAATTTCGACAAAACAGACGTCGATTTTAGAAAATCGACCTACGAACTAATGTTATGGTGGGTACCCTTACCCTGCCACCTTTTTGTCAAGGGTGGGGGCACCCTTATCCAACTTTCTAAAGCAATCTAAATATTTCATATAATTAGTTTCGCTTCACCTCCAATGACAATGTAGTATCTGGATTTTCTATTCGCATCCAGAAGAAAAATCGATGTCTTTTAATCTTTATCTTTTTTCTGAAACTTTCCTGCCACTTTGTAGTAGAATAAAACGAGAGAAAAATTTACCTCATTTTTTTGCTGCATTCCTCCTTACGAAGGCTGCCTCCCCCCATAAGGCAGCCTTTTTTAAAATATCTTCTCCCCTAACCAGATCAGGATAAAAACCGAAATCAAAGAGTCGATTATAACCAACAAAGAGTATTTAACATCCCTCCAGCTAATATCTTTTCTTAAATTAAAATTCGTCAAAAGAAAATTAAATCTTTTGCCGGTTCTTATAACTGAGACCTTCTGCCAGCCCAAAAGAAGCAGTTTTAAGATCAAAATAAACAACAAAAAAATAAGGGCTATCTTAAGCCCTTCTACCCCTGACTCCTGAAACATAATTCGAAGAGTAATTACTTTATACTGTGTACTGCTTACTTTTTACTTTACTCCTCCTCCGTCTTCATCACCCGGGCAATGTCCATGACCTTATCCCCCTCACCCAAATTGATCAGCCTCACCCCTTGAGTGGATCTGCCGATAACCTTGATTTGCTTTGCAGGTTGTCTGATGATTTTCCCCTTGTGGGTGATAATCAAAATCTCGTCCTCATCCTCCACCATCCTGATGGTAACCACCTTTCCATTCCTCTGGCTTGTTTTTATATTGATTATTCCTTTGCCCCCGCGATTGGTTATTCGATAATCGGAGATGGCGGTTCTTTTGCCATATCCGTTCTCGGTAACAACTAAAATTTTTGTATCCCTTTTGATGATCTCCATCCCGATGACCCAATCCTCATCGGTAAGATTTATTCCTCTAACTCCATAAGCGTTTCTTCCCATGGGTCTGATTTTTATCTCGGGAAATCTTATGGCCTGACCATTCCTTGTGGCTAAAAGTATATCATAGGTTCCATCGCTTATGGAGGCATCGATCAGCTGGTCATCCGGGGGAAGATTTATAGCGATTATCCCTGCCTTTCTCGGATTGGAGAAAGCGTTCAGCCTGGTCTTTTTAATCATTCCCTTTTTGGTCGCCATCACGACAAAATGCTCTTCTTCGAAATTCTTCACCGGGGCAAAAGCGGTTATGTTCTCGTCTTTATCCAAATCCAGAAGGTTGATCACCGATTTACCTTTGGCCAATCTACCTCCCTGGGGAATCTCGTAGACTTTAAGCCAGTGACATTTCCCCAGGTTGGTGAAAAAGAGGATATAATCGTGGGTGGTGGCTATGAACAGGTGTTCGACAAAGTCGGACTCCTTGGTCTCGATTCCGATAACCCCCTTCCCGCCTCTGGACTGTCGTCGGTAAGCACCCACTCCCAGCCTCTTGATGTATCCCTGATGGGTTATGGTTATTACCATATCCTCCTCAGCGATGAGGTCCTCAAGGGTGAACTCCTCCTCCTCCTCTATGATCTCAGTCCTCCTGGGATCTGCGTACTTTTTCTTTAGCTCCAGAAGCTCATCTTTTATAAGCTGCATCCTCTTGGGTTTGCTTTCCAGAATCCCTTTGAGCTGAGCGATGAGTTTAATAAGCTCTAAGTACTCCTCCTCGATTTTTTTACGCTCCAGGCCGGTGAGCCGGGAAAGCCTCATATCCAGGATTGCCTGAGCCTGGATCTGGGTTAACTTGTAATTTTTCATAAGCCCAACTTTAGCATCCTCAGGAGTTTTTGATCTTTTTATCAATTGTATGATCGCATCCAGATGCTTCAAAGCTATCTTGAATCCTTCCAATATATGAGCGCGCTTCTCTGCCTTGGCTAACTCGAATTTGGTCCTTCTGGTGATGACCTCATGGCGGTGTTCCACAAAATGCAGAAGAACCTGTTTTAAGGTCAAAACCCTGGGTTGGCCATCCACCAGAGCCAAGAGTATCACCCCGAAGGTGCTCTGCATCTGGGTCTGTTTGAAAAGCTGGTTTAAAATTACCTCCGCCGGAGCGTCCCTTTTCAACTCGATAACCACTCTCATCCCCTCCCGGTCTGACTCATCCCTCAGATCTGTAATGCCCTCGATCAGCTTGTTGTTGACTAAGGCTGCGATCCTCTCCAGAAGGTTGGATTTGTTGATCTGAAAGGGTATCTCGGTTATGATTATGGCTTCCTTTCCGGATTTCTGCTTCTCTATTGCTGCCCTTGCCCTCAAGGTTATCCTTCCCCTGCCGGTTCGGTAGGCTTCTTTTATACCAGAATCCCCGTAGATTATACCTCCGGTTGGGAAGTCCGGGCCATAGATAAAATTCTCAAGATCATCAGCTTCCACCTCCGGTTTATCGATCAGACAAACCAGCGCATCCACCACCTCACCCAGATTATGAGGGGGGATGTTGGTAGCCATTCCCACCGCGATGCCGGCGGAGCCATTGCATATCAGATTGGGTAATCTGGAGGGTAAAACCACCGGCTCCTCCCTGGTCTCGTCGTAGTTGGGCTGAAAATCAACGGTGCCCTTTTCCAGATCATCGAGCATCTCCATGGCAAAGTGAGAGAGCCTTGCCTCGGTATACCTCATGGCTGCTGGAGCATCCCCGTCGATGGAGCCAAAATTACCCTGCCCCTCCACCAAAGTGTATCTTAAGTTGAAATCCTGAGCCATCCTCACCAGGGTTGGATAGACCACCTGCTCCCCGTGAGGATGATAGTTACCCGAGGTATCTCCGCAGATCTTGGCGCATTTACGGTGAGGTCTTCCCGGGGAGAGGTTCAGATCGTTCATCGCCACCATAATCCTGCGCATGGATGGCTTCAAACCATCCCTCACGTCCGGCAGAGCCCGGGAGGTGATAACCGACATGGAATAGTCTATGTAGGAGGATTTCATCTCCTCCTCGATATAGACCGGAAGGATTTTTTCTTTGTTATTTCTTCCTATAGCCATTCTAATAGATTAGTAACTTTTTACCTGACGCTTCTGGAAAAGTAATTCCCGAAGCTAAACCGCATCGCATTTCCTAATGCCGATGCATCTAAAAGCAAAGAATTTACCTATGATAATACAGATTTTCAAAATAAATAACTTTATCAATGAATTGGTTTAATTATGTAGTATCTATATTCATTTAGTTTTCAATTTGGATAAGAGGAATTCCTTTGTGTCTGGGGATATGTACTGCATTTAAACATCTAAGTTTTTAACGTACTTGGCGTTCTCCTCGATGAATTTCCGTCTGGGCTCTACCTGGTCTCCCATCAGAATGGTGAAGATGTGCTCCGCCTCGGCAGCATCCTCTAAGGTTATCTGCATAAGGGTCCGGTTCTCTGGATCCATGGTGGTCTTCCACAGCTGCTCAGGATTCATTTCTCCCAGTCCCTTGTACCTCTGAATGGATACTCCATCCTTGGCAATTTTTTTCACGATCCCATCCTTCTCCTCATCCGAGTAAGCATAGTATTCGGTATTCCCCTTTCTGATCCGGTACAAAGGGGGCAAAGCTATGTAAACATGACCCTTTTCTATAAGCTCCCTCATATACCTGTAGAAGAAAGTTAAAATCAAAGTCCTTATGTGAGAGCCATCGATGTCCGCATCGGTCATTATTATTATCTTGTCATATCTTCTTCTGGAGATGTCCAAATCATCCGTTCCGATGCCCATTCCCAGGGCGGTGACGATAGTTCTTATCTCCTCGTTGGACAGTATTCTGTCCAGCCTGGCTTTCTCCACGTTGAGGATCTTACCCTTC
>LJUW01000091.1 GCA_001304315.1 candidate division Zixibacteria bacterium SM23_73_2
ATCTTAAATGTAGAAAAAGTTATAAGTTGTAGGATGAAAAATGTAGGGGCGGGATTTGTCCCCGCCCGAAAATTGACTCACGGAGGAAAAAGTGGAAACAGTGTCGTTAATTGCAAGTGTAGTAGCAATAATTTTAGCATTTTTTGCTATCTGGCAGGCTCATGAGCATAAAAAGGAAAGCGATAAATTGAATAGGGATACCACAGAAAAATTGTCAAAGATTGAAGCATTTGCAACAATGACAAGAGATGATGCGTTTGCAGAAATAAAAAGGTGGGGTGATTTTGCAAGAGCTGGTGGAAAAGATGTGGAGGAAGCAGAAAAAGCAAAAAAAGAGGAGTTGAAAAAACTAAAGATTGAATTGGAGAAAACAACCGCTGAACAGATAAATAAGGTTCTCAAATCTGTTGAGGATAGTGTAAGCTCATCCTCAACAACAACTGCTATTACTGAGATAAGAAAAGAATTCGAGGAATTGAAAAATGAAATTGGAAAAATACAAGAAAAAGGTCTTGGAGAAGTTAAAAGGCTTGATGTTAAAGAAAAATTTAATCGTTTATGGCACTCTTTAACAATGAAGCAAAAGAAGCTGCTTGTAAAAATAAGCAATAATCCAGATGTCTCTCAACAAGATTTGGAATTGGCAGGATTATCAAGGGATTCTATGCTGTTTGCTTTTTTTAATGACTTGAGAGGAATCGGTGCCCTTCGAGCGGCATATTCAGTAGATGGTACCAATTTTTGTATATTATTAACCGATGATTTTAAGGAATTCGTGCTAAACAAGTGAAAAAAATGAAATGGTCTGAAACCTACATACCGACTTTAAGGGAGTTTCCAGCTGAGGCGGAGCTTATATCCCATAAGCTTCTGACCAAGGCTGGTTATATCAGAAAATTGACCTCAGGAATTTACAATTATCTTCCCCTGATGCAGCTGGTCCTTTTGAAGATAACCAATATAGTCAGGGAGGAGATGAACAGGTCTGGCGCCCAGGAGATTTTGATGCCGGTTCTGCATCCGGCTGAGCTCTGGCAGAAATCGGGTAGGTGGGAGGTGTACGGAAAAGAGTTGATGAGGATGAAAGATAGGCATCAAAGGGATTTAGTTTTAGGAGGAACCCACGAGGAGGTTATAACTGATCTGATAAAGGGAGAGCTGCGGTCCTACCGACAGCTCCCCATAAATCTGTACCAGATTCAGACCAAGTTCAGAGACGAGATAAGACCCCGTTTTGGCCTGATGAGGGGAAGGGAGTTCATGATGAAAGATGCCTATACCTTTGATGCAGATGAGGAAAGCTTTAAGGTAAGCTACCAGAAGATGGTGGATGCCTATTTCGAGATTTTCAAACGCTGCGGTCTGGAAACCAAAATGGTGGAATCGGACACCGGAGCAATGGGAGGGAAGGATGCTCATGAATTCATGGTGATAGTTGACACCGAGGGCGGGGAGAACGTGATCTTCTATTGTGACCAATGCGATTATGCGGCAAATATCGATAAAGCCACTTCCCTGGATTTAAAAAATCAAAAAAAAGATACTCCCAAAAAGATGGAGAAAGTCCATACCCCGAACAAAAAGACAATTGAGGAGGTAACCCAATTTTTAGGAGAGCCCCCGGAGAAGCTGGTTAAAACATTAATATATAAAGCTGATGGAAATTTAGTCGCCGCTCTGATAAGGGGAGATAAGGAGATAAATGAGATCAAGCTGAAAAACGCTTTGGGCTGTGTAGAACTGGAGATGGCGGATTTCGAATCAATCAAAAAGCTCACTGGTGCAGAGGTCGGGTTCTCGGGTCCGGTCGGACTGTCGGGAGTTAAAATAATAGCGGATGAGCAGGTAACGGAACTCACCAATGCGGTAACCGGAGCAAACCAGGATGATTACCATCTGGTAAACGTAAATCCAGGAAAGGATTTCAAGATGGATCAGGTGGTGGATATAAAATCAGCAGAAGAGGGGGGAGTGTGCCCAAGATGTAAAAAGGGAAAACTTGTGGCAGCCAGAGGAATCGAGGTGGGCAATACCTTTATGCTGGGAACCAAATACAGTAAGGCTTTGGGAGCGACCTTCATAGATAAGGACAGAAAGGAGAAACCCTTTATCATGGGATCTTACGGGGTGGGTATAACCCGCACCGCCCAGGCTGCGGTGGAGAAATTTCACGACGAGAAGGGAATAATCTGGCCGGTCTCAATTTCGCCTCTGCACGTCAGTATCATTCCGGTGAATGTCCAGAACCAGACTCAGAGAGAAGTCGCCTTTGAGATATACGAGGGTATGAGAAAGAACAAAATGGAGGTTATAATAGACGACCGGGATGAGAGGGCAGGGGTGAAGTTCAACGACTCGGATCTGATCGGCTTGCCTTTGAGGATAACGGTTGGAGAGAGGACTTTTAAGGAGAAAAAAGTGGAGCTCTCAATAAGAGGGAAAAAGGAGAGGATATTTTGTTCAAAAGAGGAAGCAGTAAAGATGAGCAAAAATATCCTGGATAAACTACAGGATGATATCTCGCTTTAATTTAGCAAAGAAAAATGAAAGAAAATACGTATAAATAAATTAGCTTAAGAAAGATTTTTGTTGCTTTTTTAATAGATTTTTTTTATTTGAAAAAGAGTGGGAAGCTTCCCACTCTTTTCCCTAATGGACAAATGTGGGAAAAGATGAAATGGAAGAAATTGAGGATGAAATAAAAAGAATGCTTTTGCCCTTGATTCAAAAACAGGGATACGAATTGGTTGATCTGAAGCTTAAAGGTTCTGGTCCCCCATCGGTTTTGAGGATTTATGTTGACAAAGCCGGGGGGATCACCTTGGACGAGTGCGCCAGGCTTTCGAAAAAATTGTCCGATTATCTGGATCTGGAGGATTTAATCAATCATCGGTATACCCTGGAGGTTTCCTCACCGGGATTGGATCGACCCCTGGTTACCGAGGGAGATTTCAGAAGAAAAATCGGTGAGCAGGTTAAGGTTTTTTTAAAATCCCCCCTGGATGAAAAAACGAAATTGGAGGGAAAGATAGTGGATTTTAAGGACGGGAAAGTATTTCTTAATAAAGGAAAGGAAGTGGAGGTTATTCCCTTGGAAAAAATCCAGAAGGCAAAAATCCTTTTTTAAGGAGGGAAAATTGGACACTTACGAGATATTAGAAGCGTTAAGTCAGATAACCAAAAACAAAAACATAGATATTGAGTTCGTTATCGATACTCTAAAGCAAAGCCTTCTGTCAGCAGCGAAAAAGAAGTTTGGAAACTCGGACAATATCGAGGTGAAGGTGGATACCAAAACCGGAGAGATCCAGATGTTCGCAAAAAAGAAGGTGGTAAAACAGGTTTCGGATCCTAGCCAGGAGATTCCCCTACCTCAGGCTCAGGGGATCGATCCTAAAGTAAAATTGGATAAAGAAATTCTGGTGCCCATAGGTTTCGACGAGTTCGGAAGGAACGCCATATTGACCGCCAAGCAGATTATGATTCAGAAGGTTCGCGAGGCAGAAAGGGAAAAAATCTATGAGGAGTACAAGGATAAAATCGGGGATGTGGTCACCGGCTCGGTTCAGCAGATAAACAAGGGTAACCTGATAGTTAATTTAGGAAGAGCAGAAGCTCTCCTTCCTCCCAAGGAGCAGATTCAAAAGGAACGCTATCGCCATGGCGACAGGATAAGAGCTTTTATTCTGGACGTGGAGAAGAGCTCTCGCGGTCCCCAGATAATACTTTCCAGAGCACATCCCGATCTTTTAAGGAAACTGTTTGAGCTCGAGGTTCCTGAGATATTCGAGAGGATAATCGAGATAAAGAAGATTGCCCGAGAGCCTGGAGAAAGGGCCAAAATAGCTGTTAGCTCAATAGACGATCGTGTGGATCCGGTGGGAGCTTGTGTGGGAATAAAAGGAGCCAGGGTTCAGAGCATCGTCAGAGAGCTTAACAACGAGAGGATAGATATCGTTCCCTGGCACCCGGACCCCGAAACCTTTGTTACCAGATCGCTTTCTCCTGCCAAGATCGCAAAGATCGATACCTTCTCTGATAAAGAGGAGATGGACGTGGTGGTTGAGGACGATATGTTGTCCTTGGCCATCGGAAGGGGTGGACAAAATGCCAGATTGGCTGCCAAACTAACCGGCTGGAAGATAAACATCCTGAGCGTGACCGAGTACAATGAACAGAGGAAACTGGATGAGGGACCCAAAATCAAGCTCTCCTTGCTTTCCGGGGTAGGCAAAAAAATGGAGGAGAAACTTGCAAAGTTGAAAATCGAGAGCATCCAGGATCTGGCAAAGACGGAGGTGGAGGCTCTGGCTAAGATAGAAGGGATCGGAAAGAAGAAAGCGGAAAACCTGGTCAAGAAAGCTCAGGATTATTTAACAACCAAACCAACAAGCTAAGATGATATATAAAGATTTTTCGCTAGTATGAAATTTGAAAAAATAGATGCCTGAGGTATCAAAGAAAACATAAAAAGTAGATATTATGGCGAAAAAAAGAGTCTATCAGATAGCTAAGGAATATAAGGTTTCCAGTGAAGCCATGCTCTCTATTTTGAGGAAGCTGGGTTTTAAAATCAAATCTCATATGAGTGTGGTGGATGACGATATGGCTTCGGCTGTTGAGAAGAAGTTCCAACAGGAAAAGGAGGCGGTTAAAAAGGAGTATGCCTGGAAAAAAAGGAAGAAAAAAGAAAGAGAACAGAAAGAGGAGCTTCAACGGAAAATCGAGAAAATAAGATCGAAGCTCAAGGCCAAGGATACAGAGAGAAGGCCCGGTCCTGGAAAAACGGAAAGACCACGAGGCAGAAGGACCAAGTTCAAAAAGCCAAAGAGAACTTTTGATGAAAAGACGGTTGAGAAGAGTGTAAAGAAAACCTTGGCTCAGATAGAAACGATAAAAAAGACCAAAAAGTACAAAAAGAAGACATCCAAGGATTTAGGGATTGAACAGCCCAGCGATGTAATTCAGATAAGCGAGTATGCCACTGTGGCTGAGCTGGCCGGTTTAATGGAGGTTAAGCCAGCGGAGGTTATTACCAAACTTATGGAGCTGGGAGTGATAGCCAGCATGAATCAGAGATTGGATATGGATACCATACAAACGGTGGCATTGGAATTTGGATACAATGTTGAGGAGGTAAAGGAAGTGGGGATAAAGGGGGAGGAAGAGATAGAGGAGGAAGAAAAGCTTTCTCCCCGTGCACCGGTTATAACCATAATGGGACATGTTGATCACGGAAAGACCTCGCTCTTGGATTACATCCGAAAAAGTAATATAATTGGTGGGGAATCGGGTGGTATCACTCAGCACATTGGCGCTTATGAAGTGAACACCCCCAAGGGAAAAATAACTTTTTTGGATACACCTGGCCATGAGGCATTTACTGCCATGAGAGCCAGGGGCGCCCAGATAACTGACATTGTGGTTTTATTGGTAGCTGTTGATGATGGGGTGATGCCTCAAACGGTGGAGGCGATAGACCATGCCAAGGCAGCTGGGGTGCCGATCATAGTGGCGATAAACAAGATGGATCTACCCGGAGCAGATCCGGAGATGATAAAAAATCAGCTGTCCAAGCAGGGCCTTGTTCCAGAGGAATGGGGAGGGAAAGCCATAATGGTGGGAATATCCGCCAAGATCGGCACGGGAGTGGATAAACTTCTGGAGATGATTTTACTCCAGGCCGAGATGATGGAGTTGAAAGCTAATCCCAATCGTCTGGCTCGAGGGGTGGTGGTGGAGTCCAGGATTGATCGAGGAAGAGGACCCATAGCAACTGTGTTAATCCAGAAGGGAACCTTGAGAAATGGAGATTCTTTTGTAACCGGAATATCCCATGGCAAAATCAGAGCCATGCTGGATGAGAGGGGGAGAAAGCTATCCTCCGTTGTTCCCTCTCAGCCAGTTTTGATACTGGGAGCTTCCGGGGTTCCGCAGGCAGGGGACAGTTTTATGGTAACCAAAACAGAACAGGAATCCAAAGAACTGAGCTTGAAAAGGATGAGGATCCATCGAGAAAAGGAGCTGAGAAGAAAAAAGCTGGTGAGTCTGTTAAACCTTAAGGAGCAAGCTTCCGAGGAAGGAATCAAGGAGTTAAAATTGATCATCAAAGCAGACGTGGTGGGCTCAATTGAGGCTTTATCCGATTCTTTGGAAAAACTTTCCATTCCCGACCTCAAGGTTAATATAATCCACAAGGGAACCGGAGCGATAAACGAGTCCGATGTCCTTCTTGCGGCTGCTTCCCAGGCTATCATTATTGGTTTTCATGTCCGGCCGGATATGAGGGCTAAGGAGGCTGCCCAGAGGGAAAAGGTGGACATTAGGCTTTATAACGTGATCTATGAAGTCGAAAAAGAGATCAAAGCAGCTCTGGAAGGAATGTTGGAGCCGGAGACAAAGGAGGTTATAATCGGAACAGCCGAGGTCAGGGATATCTTCAGGATTCCCAAAATAGGTCAGGTGGCAGGGTGTTATGTTCAGGAAGGCAACCTGACCCGAGGTGATAGGGTGAGGGTGATCAGGGATGGGGTGGTGATCTATGACACTATCCTCTCTTCCTTGAGAAGGTTTAAAGATGATGTGAAAGAGGTTGCCTCCGGTTTTGAGTGTGGAGCTAAAGTGGAAAACTTTGAAGACTTAAAACAGAACGATAGCCTGGAAACTTATCAGGTCGTTGAGATAGCCAGAAAGACCGAAGAGGCTTAAGGTGGTTATAGGAGCTCTTCTTGTTGACATTCATCTTCCCGAGAGTTGCTCGTTAAAAGCTAAAAGGCAGCACTTAAGAAGGCTCAAAGACCGATTAAGAAACAAGCTCAATGTCTCGATAGCGGAGGTGGGGAATAATCAGCTCTGGCAGAGAACCACCGTAGGGATATGCATGATAGCTAACGAAAAAAGATTCGTAAACCAGGTTTTGTCCAAAGCGGTAAAACAGATCTCCGAGGAGAATGGGATCGTTATATTGGATTATTCGATGGAGTTTTTTTAAAGATGACACTTAGAAGAAAAGAGAGGGTGGAGGATCAGATCAAAAAGGAAGTCTCCCAGATCATCGATCTTAATCTTAAGGATCCCAGGGTTGGTTTTATAACCATCACCTCGGTGGATTTATCCCCCGATCTAAAGTTCGCCAAAATATTCTTCACCGTTTTGGGAGATGAAAAAGAAAGAGAAAAGTCGGAGAAAACGCTTGTCAGGGCCACCAAATTCATCCAGCAGAAGATGGCTTCGAGAATAAGGTTAAAATACACTCCTCAGATTGTATTTAAATATGATAATACTCTCCAGCAAGCTTTGAGGATTGAGAAGATATTATCCGAGATAGAGGATGAAAAAAAGAACAGAGGAAAAGATTAAAAAGATTTTGGAAAAAATCAAGGCGAGCCAGAAAATACTTTTAACTTCGCATATCGAACCGGACGGAGATTCGGTTTGTTCCCAGCTTGCCCTGGCTAATTATCTGGATAGTCTGGGGAAAGAATACCAGATCATAAATCAAGGGGAGATACCCCACAAATATCTTTTTCTGGACGAGAAAAAAAGGATAAAAAATAAATCCAGGCCAAGAAGGCTTTCTCCCAATTCAGAGGGTTTCGATTTAGCCATATTCATCGAGTGTTCCAACCTGGATCGGTCAGGGGGGGTTAGGAGATTATTGTCAAAGAAAAGTTTTCTGATCAACATTGACCACCACCAGGACAACAGTCTTTTCGGAAAAATAAACTATGTTGACCACTCCGCCTCGGCTGCAGGTGAGGTGATCTATGATATTCTGGACGTTTCGGGATTCCCTTTGGATAAAAAAACTGCTGAGCTGATCTATGTGGCAATATTGACCGATACCGGAAGGTTCAGGTACTCCAGCATTACTCCCAAAACCTTCAGGATATGTGCTGATTTATTGGAATGCGGAATCGATACCAACTTTTTAACCCAGAGGATCTATTACGATTTCTCAGAGAGATCCTTGAAGCTTTTAAGAACAGTTTTGGAAAAAATAGAGCTTTACCAAGATAAAAGGATATGCTTTCTGACCATTACTCACCCCATGCTTAAAAAATTTAAAGTACCCTATCAGGATACTGACGGATTCGTTGATTTCTCTTTATCCATAGCGGGGAGTAAGGTGGGAGCGTTATTTCTTGAATTGGAGGAGGGTCTAACTCAGGTTAGCTTGAGATCGTCTGATTTTATGGATGTTTCCAAAATCGCGAAAAGCTTTGGTGGGGGTGGTCACAAAAACGCATCCGGTTTTACCCAGAAGGGAAAAGTCCAGAGGATTAAAAAAGCTCTTTTGGATTCCATTTTAAAAAAGCTTAAGGGGAAAGATAATCTTTCTTAAAAAAAAGTAAATAATTAGAATTTCAAAACATGATTGAGAATCTGATCAAAAACAGAAACAATAAAAAGGTTACTGACTCCGAAATCATTCCGCCTGTGGAAAGAGATTTTGATGGCTTGTTGATAGTAAACAAAGACAAGGGTCCTACCTCTTTCGATGTTGTTCGGAGGCTGCGAAGAATAACCAACACCAAAAGGATCGGGCATACCGGAACTTTGGATCCCTTTGCTACGGGAGTTTTGGTCTTCTGTCTGGGGAAGGGAACGAAGATAGTTCAGTTTATCGATGATTGGGAGAAAGAATATATCGGGAAGATTAAACTGGGCGAGGAAACCGACAGCTACGATAGTTTT
>LJUW01000023.1 GCA_001304315.1 candidate division Zixibacteria bacterium SM23_73_2
TACTCCTCAAAGACCAATCTGAATCTATCCCCATTCCTCACCTCGGTTAAAAAATCAATCTGCCAGGCGAATATATCCGCGAATTTCAAAATAAGCTCTGGATCTCTACACTGCTCGATCATCGATTCCCATAAGGAACTTTTTACCTCTCCGCTCAAGCCTTTTATCACACAGGTCAGCTCGACCGGTCTTTTCTCGATAAAAAGCTCTCCATCTTTTTTTTCTATTAGGTATTTTTCCTCCATTCCTCTGAAGTATTCAAAACGAACCAAAGAGTCCGCTTCATCATAACAGAAGATGAAAGAATCGCCCGGAACGCATTTTTTAGGATCGAATATCTCTTTTAATTTCTCAGATGTGGTGTGAACGAGATTTTGTGGTGCTTTACCTTTTAAAAGGGAGAGGTAAAGAGACTGATCCTTTTCGATTTTTCCGCTTAAATAACAAACTGGCCTGGGAGGAATCTCTTCCGCAGTGACTTTATCCTCTTGCTTCTTGTAGACATTTAACTTGAAAGATAAAAACAAAGCAAAGACTAAAAGGCAAGAATAAATTAATGGCTTGAATACGGATTGGAGTTTCAACTCTTTCCTCGGCTTAGAATATGTCTGCGGAGAAAACGTAGATTTCCGTTTGGTCATCCTTCCAGCAGTCGAATCCCATTCCAGCTTTGTGACAGGTCTGCTTTAAAAACGTCTCTTTGTCCCATCCGTAATCGGTGGCCACCTGGGGAAGCAAAAGCCCGGAGTAGTATCCTCTTTTCATATAAAGGCCGTGTTTTCCCACCTCGATCTCCTCGATTTCTTTGATTTTTTTCAAAGGAGTTAAAACCGATATCTCGATCTCCAGATCCTCAAGCTCATCCTCGGTTACCGGAGGAAACCTGGGATCTTTTAAAGCTGCTGCCTCAGCCATCTCCTGGATGGTTATAAAAAGAGGCTTTATCGCCTCGATGTACCCGATGCAGCCCCTTAAGTTTCCATGCTTCTCAATGGTGACAAAAGCACCTCTTTTTTCCTTCAAAACCTCAGAGTCGACTTTAAACTCAGGCAGAGGCTTTCCTTTTACCTTACAGTCAATGGTCTTTTCAGCGATATCCTTTAACACCATCTTTTCCTTCTCAGAAAGACCCGAATCAATCCCCACTTTCCCTTCTTCTACCTTTTTCTGTTTAGGTTTGTTCCCGGAATTGAAGAAGACTGCTGACATATACCCAACCACACCAGAATGATCTCCAGTAACATCCCCTGAATTGGCATAGTTTAAGACCTTTGACCTATCCGCACCCAGAGCCTTTGAGGTAAGCATGACAGCTATCATGGGACCTCCTCCGCAGGCCTCACATTTTCCCACAGAGAGATCATCGAAAAGTCTTTCCGGATCAAATGCGGAGACATCCTCAATCACAGTATTATCCAGCTTGACCGCCTGATCGTAGGGATGGAAATGGGAAAGGTCGGAGCTGGCAAGGATAAGCGCATTCTTATCCTTCAAAGCTTCGGCTAAGGAGTTGGCTAAAGCCTCACAGGATTCCCAGTCCTGGTCTCCCATAACAATAGGAACCAGTTTGAAATCTCCCAAAACGATTTGCAAAAAGGGAAGCTGGACCTCAAGGGAATGCTCCTCCCTTGAGCCTCCAAGGGTATGACCTTTTTCAGACAAAGAGACATCCGAGTTTTTTTCTGCGATCTTTTTGGCTAAGGATTTGTCGACTTCGATCTTACCCAGAGGGGTCTGGTAAAATGCTCCATTGAAAACCGAGGAGCCGGAGAAGGGAAGGGTATGGCTGGGAGCTATAACAACCACCACGTCGAAGTTCAAGCCTTCCAGAAGCTTATAGGCATAAGCTGCCACCTGGCCTGAGTAAACATATCCGGCATGGGGAGAGATCAAACCAACGATTTCCCCTGATACCTCTTCTTTTTTTGCCCTGTTAAAAAATTCAGCGATCATCCGGGAAAGCTGAACCGGATCACCAGGATAAAATGCCCCGGCAACCGCAGGTTCTCTTGTTACCTCGGTCTGTTTGTTTCCTTTTGCCATCTTTTTTCCCTCCGCCTTGGATTGAGGAGATGATTGACACTCCATCGAAAAAAATAAAAGACAAACTAAAAATATTATAATTATTTTTCTCATCTATATCACCTTCTTCATCTATATCACCTTCTTCTATTAAATACGTTTTTAAAATATTCCCATCGGATGAAACGCCCAACAGATAAAACAGATTAATAATATATCCGTTTCATCCTTTCATCTGTTGGGAGATTATCCTTTCATACTTTAAGATATCTTCCTTAACATATTTCCAAATATATTCCCAACAGATGAAACAGATTATTATGATTATCCGTTTCATCCATTCATCTGTTGGGAATATATACCAACATTTACAAAATCTCCATCATTCCTCTTTCCCTCAAGCTAACGTAACTACCCTCTCCTATTACCAGATGATCCAGAACATCTATCCCCATGATCTTTCCCACCTCCACAACCTGCTGGGTGAATCTTGTGTCATCACTGGAAGGCTCCGGATCTCCGGAAGGATGGTTGTGAGCTAAAACAATGGCTGCTGCTCCGTATTCAATTGCCGGTCGGAATATCTCCCGGGGGTGAACCACACTAAGATTTAAACTACCGATGGAAATCACCTCATCGTGAATCAGCTTATTTCTGGTATTAAGATAAAGCCCCCGGAAATTCTCCTTTTGAAGCTTTCTCATATCCGAAAGGTATTTGTAAACATCCTCAGGATCCTTAATGGTTGGAATCCTTCCTTTGTCTTCTAAGAAAAATCTTTTCCCCAACTCGAAAGTAGCCACTATCTGACAGGCTTTTACCTGGGGAATGCCCAGAGTCTGCATCAACCTACCCACGTTTTTCTCATAAGCGATGGCTTTTGAACCGTAATCCTTTATTATCATCCTGGAGAGCTCCAAAACGTTAAGCCCCTTATATCCGGTGTTTAAAATGATGGACAGAAGCTCATGGTTTTTCAGAATGTCGGGACCGTATTTGATGAGCTTCTCCCTCGGCTTTTTCTCTCCCTCAAGCTCCTTTAATCTTATTTGATAATTTTCTGGCATTAGTTCTAATTTCCTCTTTGTAAATTATAAATTTAAATATTTTCAAAGTCAAGAAATTTGAAAAATCTTTTAGATGTAGAGGAGACCTTCAGGTCTTCAGATATTTTGAGAGGGAATAACTTTATTCATTTATAAATGAGCAATTGAATTAAACTTGACATTTGAAAAGAAATGGGATAAAATGAAACATAAATGTTGGATAATTAAAAGTTGATTTTATTTTTTAGGGTGAGGTGAATTATTATGCCCAGATTCTTTAAAAAAGTATCAAAAAAAGCTGGCCTTTCACCGGGAGCTTTGGTTCACATCGGGAAGAAGAAGGTCGAAAAGACCAGGATCAGAATTATCGACTATGATGAATCTCAGTTTCAGGAAAAGGAGGCAAAAGAAATTGAGTAATGTTTTGCTTTTAAGGATAAACCGCTGCTTAGAGCAACCCAGATTATTAACACTACCCTGCTAAAGTACTACACTCAAAAAGTAAGATTGGGATGAGCATCAAAAGAACCACTAAGGTTACTCTCAAAAGAGAACTAAGGCTTTTTGACGTAACCAATCTGGTCGTTGGTGCAATCATAGGGGCTGACATCTACGTGGCTGCAGCTTTAGGATCTTCACTCATCGGTCCGGCTTCTCTGCTGGCCTGGGTTGCAGCAGGCTTGCTTGCCATCCTCATTGCACTCTGCTTTGCTTACAGTAGCACACTTACCCCCTCATTGGGCGGGCCGTATGCCTACGTCAAAGAGGCTGCAGGCAATCTACCAGGATTTATGGCAGGTTGGTCTCTGCTTTTGGCAGAATGGACTTCGCTTGCGGTATTTCCGGTGGCATTTGTTCGTTATTTTAGCTTCTACTTTCCTGATCTCGGCTTTTGGGAACAAACCCTTCTGAAAGCTGTCTTTATGTCAATTATCTTTATCACAAACTTGATCGGGATCAGAGCTGCTGGTAAGACCAATGATGTTCTCACCATTGGCAAACTGGGACCTCTCTTCCTTTTCATGGTCTTCGGTCTGTTGTATATGGGAGTTCATTCCAAAGAATCGCTTTCTTTTTTCACTCCCTTTCTTCGTGGGAACTGGAGTGACTTCGGCAAGGTCACAGTATTAGTCTTTTGGGCTTATGCTGGTTTTGAACTTGCGACTATACCGGCTGACGAAATTGAAAATCCGAGGCGAACCATCCCCAGGGCTATCCTTGTGGGTATGTCCATTGTGGTATGCTTTTATTTAGTCACCAACTTTGTTATAAATGGAGTGCTTTCTCAGGAAGTTCTCTCTCATTCGACCGCACCCCTGGCCACGGCTGGTGCCAAGGTGATGAGCCTGATCCCGCATTTTGGTTTAATTGGAGGAGTCCTGCTCTGGTTTGGAGCTCTAATCTCCATTACGGGAGCGGATGAATCTGGCACCGTGGGTACCTCTCGATTAGCCTATGCTATGGCTGCTGATGGGCTTTTGCCCAAAGTGTTTTGCCGTCTTCATCCACACTTTCATACTCCCTATCTTAATTTAGGGATTCTCTCCATCACAGCGTTTGTGGCCAGCACCATTGGAACTTTGACCCAGCTAATCAGCGCCTCCGTGTTTTTCTTATCCATTGCTTACCTAGATACAACACTTTCTCTCTACGCTCTGGAGAAGAAATATCAAAAGATGGCTACGCAGCTCAGGCTTCGGCATATCATTCCAGGACTGGGTGCTCTTGCTTCCATTTTCATAATCACTCAGGTGGGATGGCATCAAATCCTGACGGGGATATTACTGCTCCTTACAGGAACTCTTATCTACTTTTTCTACGCACCCAAGCAGAGATTGCACTATGTGTACCAAGAACTCTTCAGCCGCGAGGCGGTTTTGAGAAGGACTTACAGACAAACGGAGAGATTTTTGGCTCACCCCCTGCACCACATCAAGCGGATGATCCATAGGCGGAAGGGGATTCCCCCAGCGTGGCACGTAGAAGAGAAATAACTCACAGCCAGCTCCCTCTCTAAGGATTCAAAGACGACAGGATTCTGGACCTACTATGTCAATGGGCATTCGCTTCACCATTCATGTGGCACATAAGAGAGACAACAAGGCCACTGAAGATCTGAAATATGCAAAGGGGCCTTGCTGTATGATTTGTCAGCCTCAGATAGCAAAGCCACTGTGCGATCAACGGTATATCAGGGTGCTAACCGTGAATAGGTAGCTGAGAATTCTCCCTCTCACTTCTTCTCAGGCTCGATTGCTTTGCCCAACTTTGAGATTTCATTCCCTAACTCATTGATACCCTTACCAACCTCATCAGCAGACCAACCCATGCCTTCAATTAGCTTTCCTGAACCCTTCAGGTAATGGTGTTTGGCCAAGGCATGATCTGCTCGAGCAAAGGCATCTTTGAGCTGCTTCTCAGAGGCAACAGCCCCTTTTTCAACGTCTTCCGCCAGTTTTCCCAGTTCGTCTGCCGAAGCCTCCAGTGTCTTTTTCCCCTCCGTTGTCGAACGGCCGGCTTCAAGCTTCAGGAAGGCTGCGCCTTTACGGATTTCTGAGCCCGCTGCTTTGAAATCCTTCTTTAGAAAGAATTCGTGGGCTTTTTGAAAGTGAAACTCAGGTTCGTCCACCAAGACTATCCATATATCTTCTTCATAAAGAGTCCAATCCCCAGGTGGTTTTTGAGTAGATTGGGCTTTTGCACCTGCGGGGTAAAACCACAATATACCTATGATAAACGCCAGAGCAGCTACAAGCAAAAAGTTTCTGTCACTCATCTTTTCACCTCCTTTCTTCAAGATTTGGCAATTGCCTTCGCCTTCCAATTATCACTATAGTTGAAGTCTCACCCTTGACATTTTCAAATTTTTGCATTAAAATTATAATGATGAACGAAAATTTGTCAAGAAGTTTCTCATAGTTTGAAGTTATCTCCCATATTACCTTAAGGAGGTCAATTCTAATGACCAGATTCATTAAAAAAGTGTCAAAAGAGACTGGGCTTTCGCAAGACACTCTGGTTCACATTGGAAAGAAAAAGACCGAAAGGTTAGAATCAGACTAATTGACTATGATGTAGCACAACTAAAAGAGAAGGAAGCAAAAACTATTGAGGAATGTTTTCATTTTAAGGAAAGGCCAACCGTAACATGGTTAATATAGGCAAGCTTCTCGACATCACAAATATGCAAAAGATCGAAAAACATTTTAACATACACTACATTGTTTTATAAGATATTGTTAATTCTGGATAGCACCCAAATATGGAGGATTAAAAATGGAAGGAATATTGAAAGAACTGCAAAATCTGACAAACGAAATAGCGGTCTTTGGACCTCGAGCTGTTGTGGGTCTTTTTATTTTTTTATTCTTTTGGTTATTAAGCATAATTATTAAAACCATCATAATGGACACCGGCAGGAAATTTTCACCGGGGAGAAAACAAGTTTTCAATCTGATTGGAAAGCTGGTCAAAGGTATACTGTTAGTCTTGGCCGCTGTAATTGCACTCGGTAAGATGGGCATCAATGTCACCGCCTTAGTGGCCGGCTTGGGACTCACCGGTTTCGCTTTGGGATTTGCTCTCAGGGACGTACTCTCTAATGTTCTTGCAGGTGCTCTTATCCTTATGTATCGACCATTCCAGCTTAATGACCGTATCTCCGTGGCTGGTTTTGAGGGAAACGTGATCGATATCGATCTTCGATACACCACACTTCAGGCCGAGAATAAAAAAATACTCATTCCGAACTCTACTCTCTTCACTAATGCAGTTAGTGTTCTGAAAGTCGAAAACTGACTTTACTTTTTGAAAAATAAAGGTATCTTTACTCTGGTATTTTGTAAAGTTCGAATCAGTCGGGTCTGTGAAATTTGACGATTATGTGGGATTACATCTTTTAACTCAAACTGAGCAAGATTTTTGAAAAAAACCTTTATGTCACCAAAAAGAAATAAATCAGAACATATGCTCATTTTGGCTGGTTATTTTTCAATATAAGGGGGTTGATGTATAAATATTGTCTACTATATTATTTGAAGGGAGGTTAATTCTAATGCCCAGATTCATTAAAAAGGTATCAAAAAAAGCTGGCCTTTCACCGGGAGCTTTAGTTCACATCGGGAAGAAGAAAGTCGAAAAGACCAGGATCAGAATTATCGACTATGATGAATCGCAGTTACAGGAGAAGGAGGTAAAGGAAGTTGAGGAATGCTTTCCTTTCAAGGAAAAACCGACTGTTACCTGGATAAACATAGATGGTCTTCATCAAGTTGAGATCATAGAGAAAATCGGGAAGTATTTTGACGTGCATCCGCTGGTGTTAGAGGACATCGTGAACACGGGACAGCGTCCCAAATTGGAAGATTTAGAGAGCTACCTCTTCATTGTCCTGAAAATGCTGTCCTATGATGAGAAAGAGAAAGAAGTCTCGGTTGAACAGTTCAGTTTCATCCTGGGTCCAAATTTCGTTATTTCTTTTCAGGAAAGAGTAGGTGATGTTTTTAACCCCATAAGGGAAAGAATCAGAAATGCAAAAGGTCGTATTAGAAAAATGGGATCTGATTATCTTGCATATGCCCTGATGGATGCAGTGGTTGATAACTATTTCGCAATCCTGGAGAGACTCGGAGAAGAGATAGAGTCAATTGAGGAGGAGTTGGTCCACAATCCAAACCCAGAGACTTTACAGATAATCCACAATTTGAAAAGGGAGATGATTCTCTTAAGAAAATCGGTTTGGCCCTTAAGGGAGGTAATCAGTGCTCTGGAGAGAGGCGAATCAACGCTCATCGGGGATTCCACCGGTATATATTTCAGAGATGTTTACGACCATACCATTCAGGTGATCGATACCATAGAGACATTCCGGGATATGGTATCCGGAATGCTGGATATTTATCTCTCAAGCGTGAGTAACAGAATGAATGAAGTGATGAAGGTGTTGACTATTTTCGCTGCGATATTTATACCGCTCACTTTCATTGCAGGACTCTATGGAATGAATTTTGAATTTATGCCGGAGCTCAAGTGGCACTGGGGTTATTTTGGGGTACTGGCTATTATGGCTGCTGTTGGTATTTCTTTGCTGTTTTATTTTAAGAAGAAAAGATGGCTATGAAAAAACTTTACTCAGCCGAGCATTAAGATAAGGTTAATTGAAGTAGTCGTTTTCTTAACCGAAGTTAAATGGTTATATATAATATAGGAATCAGGATATAAAATAAAAATACTATGATCTCGAGTACTAAGATAATAATAGTGGTGATGTTAATTATCCTGTCAGCTTTTTTCTCTGGCGTGGAGATTGCCCTGTTCTCCGTGAGCAGACTCCGGGTAAAACATCTTGTTAAGAAAAAAGTAAGAGGTGCCAAAGATGTTGAAAATTTGAAGGACAAGCCACAAAGGTTGCTGATAACCATACTCATAGGCAACAATGTGGTGAATATTGGGGCATCTGCACTGGCAACATCTATAGTATTTGAGTTTACCGAAAGCTTTGCAGTCAGTATAACCACCGGTATAATGACTTTGATTATACTCATTTTTGGTGAGATCACACCCAAGACCCTGGCAACTAAATACAATGAACAGATCGCTTTGGTCGTAGCAAAACCTTTGGAGTTTCTTCAAATAGTGCTTTTCCCATTGATAGTCATTTTTGAGATTTTTACTAACATGTTAACGAATATATCAGGCCAGAAGCCCAGACCTCTGGTAACAGAAGAAGAAATAGAGACTTTTGTTACTGTTGCTGAAAAAACAGGTCAAATCAAGGATATCGAAAAAAAGATGATACATAGGATCTTCAAACTTGATGATTTACAAGCAAAGGATGTGATGACCCCACGGAACAAAATCGTTTCTGTCTCCATTGACACCCAAATCAAAGATGTTGCAGATTTTTTCCATTCCAAAGGCTATGCCAGATTACCGGTATACAAAGAGAGCCTTGATCATATAAAGGGATTTGTACATGTAATAGATCTACAGAAGGTAATTCTGCATAAAGGAGATGAACCAGTAAGCACTATTATGAGACCTACTCTCTTTGTACCTGAATCGAAAAAACTTGATTCATTATTGAGGTTTTTCCAGCGCAGAAAACAGCATATGGCAATTGTGGTGAACCAGTTTGGCACCAATACAGGACTGGTAACCCTGGAAGATGTTCTAGAGGAGATAGTGGGTGAGATAATCGATGAGACTGAGAAAATTGAACCTGTGATAAAAAAGATATCGGAGCGATCTTATCTGGTTCAAGGTAGGGCAGATATAGATGAGATTAATGATAAATGCAAGTTGAATCTGCCAGAGGAGAAAGCTCCATACTCTATTTCCAGTTACATATTAGATAAAATCGGCAGAATACCAAAAGAGGGAGAGATCATTAAATTACCAAAGTGTGAAATTAAGATCAAAAGCATGGAAGGGAACAGCATTAACATCGTGGTACTAACTCGCAGGAGGTGAACTTGAAGTATAACTGGCAAGAGCACTACTGCTTTCGGCATATAAAGCGTTCCTAAAATGTTAAGACATGTTGATTTATGATCAATGAGTATGTATAATTAAAACATAAATAAGTACGTTGAGATTTGTATCAATATAGGAGTGTACTTATGAAATCCAAAAGTATTATCATTCTTATCATATCTTTGTTATTTCTGATAATAATTCTACAGAACACCCAGGTTGTTACGTTGCAATTGTTCTTCTGGAAAATCGAGATGTCCCGGATCATTCTTTTGATTCTAACATTGCTAATAGGCGCTGTTATTGGATATGCTGTTGCTGAAATTGGAGCTGGTAGGCATAAAAATAAATGACAGAGTGTATTTTAACGTCGTTCCAATACTCATATGCTCACTTTCATTGCAGGACTCTATGGAATTAATTTTTAATTTATGCCAGAGCTCAAGTGGCACGGGGGTCATTTTGTGATACTGGTTATTATAGCATTGATGGTATCTCCATGCTGATTTATTTAAAGAGGAAGAGGCGGCTATAAGAGAATGATAAAAGGAGATTTCACATGCATACTTTAAATCTCCGTTTTTTCTCAGCTATTATTCTAACGATTTTTTTTGTGATCGGGCAATTCCAAGGTGTTTTTGCCCAGACATTGTCCCAACAGATAAATGACCTTCTAAGAAATCGGATCGAAGCAGCGGGCGCTCCTCCGAGGATAGCTGTTGGGGAAGAAGTCCTTCACGCTTCGGTAATGTTACCACTTTTCTATGAACGACGAATGTACTCACCAGCTTGGAGTAACACCGATGGTCCCTTACCGACAGCTGAGGTTTTAATCGGAGAAATCCATAAGTCCGACCGTGAAGGACTCAGACCGGATGACTATCATCTGGGTGAAATCGAAGAAATGTTGAAAGTGATTCACCAGGATCAAAAGAGGAAAAGCACACCTAATCCAGGTATGTTAGCTGACTTAGACCTGTTGTTAACAGATGCTTTTTTGATCTATGGCTCCCATTTGTTAGCTGGTAAAGTTGATCCTGAAAAGATCGATGCTGAATGGATCGCAAACCGAAGAGAAAAAGATATGGCCCAGGTGCTCGAGAAAGCTCTAAGTTCCATGCAGATAGAAGAAACGTTACAAACCATTCTTCCTTCGCAACCTGGCTATAAAAGACTCCGAGATGCTCTGGCACACTATCGAAATATTGCCCAAAAGGGAGGGTGGCCAGTGATAACTGAGGGACCCAAAATGCAAAAAGGCGACCGCGGAGAGCGCGTTGTGCTCCTGCGGAACAGGCTTATCGCCAATTCGAATCTTGAATCCCGGAGAGAAGGTGATCAGGAGTTATTTGACGATGGTTTGGAGCAGGCGGTTCGAGAGTTCCAGAAGAGGCACGCATTGAGTATCGATGGCATAGTTGGAGATGCTACCCTGAAAGCATTGAACATCTCTGCAGAGGAACGGGTGCGTCAGATCGAACTGAACATGGAACGCTGGCGCTGGCTTCCTGAGCAGCTGGGGGAAAGGTTTATTCTTGTGAACATTGCCAACTTTGAATTAGATGTATTTGAAAACGGTCAAAAGGTAATGGGTATGCGGGCAGTAGTGGGGAGACATTACCGCAGAACCCCAGTGTTCAGTGACAGAATGACCTATCTGGTCTTAAATCCCTATTGGCATATTCCGACAAACATCGCCCAACTGGATATATTACCCCAAATCCGCAAAGATCCAGACCATTTAGCAAAACTAAAGATCAAGGTTTTTCAAGGCTGGGGCGCTGAAGCAAATGAAATCGATCCTGAAACCATTGACTGGTCTGAGGTCAAAGTCAAGAACTCAGGTTACAGATTCCGCCAAGAGCCTGGCCCCATGAATTCACTCGGTCGGGTGAAATTCATGTTTCCAAACAAATTCAACGTTTACCTCCACGATACTCCCTCTAGGAAACTTTTTGCAAAGTCCCAGCGAGCCTTCAGCTCCGGTTGCATCAGGATCGAAAAAGCGATTGAGCTGGCAGAATACTTATTGAGGAGCGATCCTAATTGGACCAAAGAAAAAATACTGGCTGAAATAGATAAAGATGTGGAAAAAACCATTAGTTTACCCGAGCCCATTTTAGTACATCTGCTTTACTGGACAGCATGGGCAGATGAGGATGGCTCCGTTCAATTTCGCGATGACATCTACGCACGGGATAATCTGCTGGATAAAGCTCTGCAGGAGAAGCCACCCACCAAATGATCGAGCAAGATTTAATGGATCGATTACCTATGAAGTGGTTTTGTAAATTCACTTTGGCAATTTTTCTCTTGAGCCGTATGATACCCATCTCCTCCAAGCTCTCCGCGGGAGAGCCTAATGAATTCTCACCTGAGAGAGCGGTGTTTTCTGTTAAATTCAGGGAGGAAGTGTCACCTTACCGGGTAATGGGAGTCTTTGTTCTCCCCCAGGAGGAGTTTACTCTGGAAGCACTGGACAACAAGGAAAGAAAACAGTATATACTTGAAACCTCTGCAGGTCAAGTGGAGCAAGTGGCTGTCAATAAATGGAGGTGGCGGGCTCCAGCAGAGACCGGTCTTTATCCGGTCAAGATCATCCATCCCCAAATGTCCGATTCCATCACTTTGAATATCTTCGTCTTGGTACCATACAAACAATTAAAAGGTGAATATCTCAACGATTATCGGATAGGCAATTACCCCAGCATTCCGTGGAGGCAATTACCCATCTACAAACCTCCAAAAGGTTTCCTTGAGGTCACAAAAGAAAATGAGGAGACTTTTGTATCCCCCCATTTCAAACTGAAGCAATTTCTTTGCAAGCAGGAGAGTGGCTATCCTAAATATGTGGTCCTGAGGGAACGGTTGCTTTTGAAGTTGGAGATGATACTGGAAAAAGTTAATGAGAGGGGATACCATTGTGAGAACTTCAGTATCCTCAGTGGATACCGAACACCGTATTACAACAAACTCATTGGAAACGTGAAATACAGTCGACATATGTGGGGAGGCGCTGCGGATATATTCATAGATGAAAATCCCAAAGATGATATGATGGACGACCTCAACCAGGATGGAAAGATAAATTATCGGGACGCGGCTATCATATATGATATCATAGATGATATGTATGGCAAGCACTGGTACAGTGTGTTTGTGGGGGGCTTAGGAAGGTATAGAAAAACAGAATCACATGGACCGTTTGTCCACGTGGATGTAAGAGGCTTCCGGGCAAGGTGGGGAGATTAGATTAAAATCACTCTTATAAAAACATGGTTATGGAAAAAATAGCGATAATTTACAGTAAGGTCGATTTATTCAATGAAAGATCATATTATGAAATTTCCCTACTATTACAGGATTAAACAGTTTTTAAATCACTATTTGGGAGGATTATATAAGAGAGCTGATGAGCATCATATTTTCTTGCTGGGTGGCTCATTAGCTTTTTCGCTTTTCGTCTGCACAATTCCTCTCGTTCTCGTAATTTTCTTTGTCTTAGGCATCATTTTGGAAGAATCTTACGTTAGACAACAGATAGTGTTTTTTATAGACAGAATTATCCCCTATTCAGAATATGCCTCTTTTATCAAAAGGATTATCTTCTCCCGAGTTAGTGAGATTATAGCATATAAAACTTTAGCTGGTTACGTAGGAGTTTTGGGCTTGCTGATTGCTGCAAGCGGATTATTTAGCACTATGAGAACGGCTTTAAACACTATTTTCAAAGGTAAGGGGAAAAAACCTTCGTTTGCTGAGAAATTTAAAGATTTTGGAATAATCTTGTTGGTGTTGGCTTTTTTCTTAATTTCTACAGCCATTTTGCCCACTTTAGAAATTATAAAGGATTCAGCCTATAAAATTGAATTTCTGAGCTTTTTCAGGCTGAGTGCAGTGCAGAAGTCCTTATTTTCAATTTTAGCCTTTTTGATTATTTTCTTGTTATTCTTCGCTCTGTACTATTTTCTCCCGCATGAAAAGTTGAGCAAAAGAGCAGCTATTATCAGTGCCTTTTGGGGCGCAATATTATGGGAGATTGCGAAACAAGCTTTCGGCTACTATATAACCAATTTAAGTTCATTGGGAAGGATTTATGGTGCCTATGCTCTGATCATTGTAGTTGCATTTTGGATCTACTACTCCTCTCTTGTCTTTCTACTCGGTGCAGAGATTGGACAGTTGTATTCAGAGCGTATCAGGGATATAAGTATAACAGGAAAATCTCAGCCATAATATGCAGTCTGAAATCTCCAAAAAGTAAAAGGTAAATCGAATGATAGTCTCAATAGAAGCCATGGGTATACTTATAATTGTTCACCTATCTTTGTTCAGCTGACCATCGTAACAGATATGGTCTGAATGAACTTAATATGTAGTTCTCAAGTGAAACACATCTCAGTTATCCTGTCGTTTTTGTGCATTCGGGAGTTTGATCGCAGATAATATGCTGCTTTATCTTATAATGGACATGGGAAGTATGACTGAGAAAGAATCTGTTTCTTTTTTATCGCTCAAGTTTGCGGATCGGATATAATAGTTTTAAGAAAAGTATGAAACGCAAAAAATCTATACGTAAAAGGTTATTTCATTGGCTGGGAGGAGGGATCCTACTTTTTTCTGTGGCAGTTATTTTTTTTCTTTTTTTCCTCACCTTAAGTCCAGGTGAAAAACTACTAAAAGGAATAGCCGAGTCACGACTTAAGGCTTTGTTAAAACAGGAGGTTCGAATCGGCACTTTGGAAACGAATCTTTTCTCCCGCATTCAACTGCAAGATGTCGAAATTCATCAGGTGCAATCTGGTGAGAGGATTCCTTTTTTGAGCTTGAATTACGTGAAGTTAAAATACTCTCTTCTAAACCTTCTTAGTAGAAGGTTTTTGATTAAATCCTTAAACCTGGACAGCTTGAACTTAAATATTTACCGAGACAGTTCGGGAATATTTAATCTTCCTTTACAATCCTCATCCACAAAAAGGGATAGTGTATCATCCAAACGTCGATTTGATATTCGATTGAATCAATTTTCGCTTCGTAACTCCTCGATACGATACATAGATAATCTGGCTGGTATAGATGGCTCACTTAAAAACCTTGCCATTACTGTTCAAAACAATAGGTATGAGATATATAACTATCGAATATATGTGGATTCTGGTTTCGTGCAATACCAAGATATTCCTTTATCTGGATCCAACATGAAGCTGAGCGGGTTCTTGAGCCCCCACAAGCTAAGGTTGGATTCGCTCTGGGTGGATTTTCCTGGTCTGGAGTTTGATGGAAATGCTGAAGTTGTTATGGACCATGACACAACTATTACTGGTGATTTCTCTATACAAGGTAATTCCAGTTATCTGGTCGAGGCAGCAGGTGAAATGTTGCCCAAACAGCTTTCTTTAGTACCCGGTGATTTGAATATGGCTTTGCATCTGGAGAGTACTCTAAACCGTCCAGAAGTAAAAGCTCAACTCCAACTTCTGACATTTGACATTGCCCCCATTCGCATTGAGCACGGGTTGATTAAGGCAAACTGGACACCCGGTTCCATAGATTTGGAAAATCTGAGACTTCAGCTCTTAGGGGGTGTGATTTCCGGACAGGGGAAACTATCAACAGACAGCCTTTTACCCTACCAACTCTCTTTGTCCGTTGAAGGAGTTGATCTGGTGAAGATATGGCAATCTCTGTATGATGAAGCTTCTCCATATCAGGGGATATTAAGTGGGGAGCTAAACGCTTCAGGCTCCGCTGGAGATCCCAAAGACTGGAACATTTATGCAGATTTAAGTTTAAAGCAGCCAAAGTACCGAATGAAATCGCTGCCTTACCTGTCTGCTAAACTCACCGTTGAACAAAGAATGGTAAATTTTTTGCTGCAACAGGGGAATTCTCATATCTTAACCAAGGTTCAATTGGACGGGAAAGATCTTGAGGGAGAATTTTCAGCAGAGATACCTCAGCTTGAGCCTCTGGCTGCATTGGCTAATTTTCCTGAGCTAACTGGAAAGCTGCAAATAGGTGGAGTACTTAGTGGTACTTTGGATTCACCTCAAATTCAGTCAGAGATAAGAGCCGAAAACATTAAATACCAGAATTTCCCGGTAGACAGCCTGACAGCCCGTGTAATATACCGGGAGGGTCAGGCTTATATTTCGGAACTTCATTTTGCTGGTGATCTAAATCCTATTGACACGATTCAACCACCATTCCATTTCACGAATTTTACAGGTGGGATCATGTATCACGGTCATGCCAGCGGTAAAGTGGATAGCCTTACCGGGGAGGTCACTGTCGACTTAGTTAAACCCAGCTATGCAGATATTCGGTTCGATGAGGGATTTTTAAAGATAGTACTGGATGGTCGGAGAATAAGCCTATCATCTCTTCAATTGCGGCGCGATTCCCTTTTGATCAAAGGCAAAGGGGAATACCATATCCCTTCCTCCCAAGGAGGATGTGAAATAGAACTAATGGAGATTCCCCTCAGTACCTATGATCTCGAAGACAGGATTTCTGATCTTTTTAGAAAGTTAGAGCAGGGCAAATCCCATGTGGATTATGTAGGAAAATTAATTGGTACATTTGCTCTATCTGAGACTAAACAGTTTTCGATCAAAATGAGTGGAGATCAAATAAACCTCCAGAAATTCAAGGTTATGTTACCAGAGTCTCAAGACATCGGAGGATTGCTCGATTTCGATCTTAATTTCTCCGGAAGTTTTATCAATCCCCAGGCAGAACTTGATTTTCTAATCCAGAAACCTCGTTATGAACTTTTGGATATGGATTCGGTGAGAGCAAAATTGATTTTCACCGATGACCAATTTCAGTTTCAACCGATAGTAATCTATGATCGAGGCCAGAATTATTCGGCTTCCGGATTGGTAGAATTAGAAAAAAGAGATGATGGCAGTTATTTTATTTCAGAACATAGCTTGTTAGAGGGGAAGGCCTCAGGGCAGAATTTTGATCTCAGCTTGCTTTTCCCATTCTTATCCCAAGACATGCAGGTGGCTGGTCGCCTATCCTTCGATTTGAACTGGCACGGGACCTTAGCCCAACCGCATCCGGCTGGCAAGATAATGGTTCGGGACGCATCGATTCGTTTGGGTCCCAATGCACAAGCTGTTGAGCAGATCGATGTAAGCCTCTCTATGGAAGATTCGGTTGTGAATGTCGAAAAAGTGAGTGCTGTAATCAAAGACACCCCGTTTCATCTCCAGGCACAAATCATAGCATCACACTGGAGAAGCTTTGACCTTCAGACCAGCGCGAGCATTTCGGACTTTGGCAATATAATTGGAAAAGGAACGATTTCCTCTGATTCACTGAACTTCAATGCTCAAATTAAACAGATGGACCTTACACTCTTACAACCGTTTTTCAACGATTTTAAAAAACTATCTGGAACTTTGAATATGGAAATTGGTCTTACCGGTTCACCTAAAAATCCAAATATTGATGGTCAACTGGAGGTGCGAGAATTGGCTTTGCATCCAGCTATTCTGAATACGCCTTTGGAGAAAGGAGTGATAAAGATCGGCTTCAATCGGAATCAGGTGAAGGTGGATTCACTTTTTACGACAATGAATGGGGGAACCATCTTTGTTTCAGGAAATCTGACTCATGATAAAGGAGGATTGACTGATGCAAATCTTGAGGCTAAAATCAATGATGTAAAGATCAATCGTCCTAAGGAATTTACTGCTTTGGTTAAATCCGCTCAACTTAGTTATCGAAAACAGAACAACAACTATCTTCTGGATGGAGATATCATTCTGTGGGAGTGCAGGATATTGTTCAATTTCAAGCCCCAGTCCATTTTACCTTTTGCCCAAGCAGTCGAAAGACCAAAGCAAAAGCTGCCTCCCTTTTTACAAAATACCCGGTTGAATATTCGATTGCGGGAGAGCGAAAATATATGGATTGACAACAACCTCGCTCGACTTCGTCTTCATACCGAGTTAAATGCGATAGGTTCACCGGTGCAGCCCAATATGACCGGGCGACTTGTCATAGAGGAAGGTTATCTATTATACCTTGACCGGAAGTTCAAAATCAAAAGAGGAGTGGTGGATTTCATCGACCCGGATCGCTTAAACCCGATCATCGACTTAAAAGCTGTGAGTATCGTTAAGACCTATCGTGCAACCGAAACAATTTCTTATACTATCGCTCTTGCCATCGAGGGTCCTTTGGATGAGGTAGTGGTAGAGCTGACCTCCGAGCCATCCCTTGACAAACCCAACATCATTTCCCTGCTTACCATTGGTGCAACCCGGGAACAATTGACCGGCAAGGATACAGAAGGCAGATCCGGTGTTCTGTTGGATCGACTCCAGTCCATTTCCAGTGACAAGTTAACTGGTTATACCTCAGGGAAGTTAGGGAGCCTTTTGGGTTTGGAAGAGTTCTCAATTGAGGGAAACCTGTTTCGGTTTGATAAATCCTGGGGCCCACAACTGCTTGCATCCAAAAGGATCTCCCGTCGAATGACAATGACCTACATTACAACTGTGGGGCACTTCAACGAGAAAAGCATCCGCCTGGATTACGCGTTATCCAAACACTTTTCGCTGGAGGGAGAAACCGATCAGCGAGGTCGATCAGGAATGAACTTGAAATACAGGTTAAGGTCTAAATGATGAATCTGAAATCTATTTTTTGTTTAACTTTTATTTCTTTTTTTCTGTTATCAAACATCCAGGCCAGAGAACCTTCTTCTAAACTCAAGGTCAAATCAGTTGCCTTTGAAGGGAACCAGGCATTTAGCCAGCAAAGGCTTAGGCGAGTGATGCTTACCCGTTCCTCAAAGTTTCTATCCCCTTCCTATTACTACCCTCAGATTTTCGAGGATGATCTTGAAAACCTTCTTTTGTTCTACCAGCAAAATGGCTACCTGGATGCGCAAATTTTAGGAACTCAGGTGAGCATAGATTCAATTGATAATGAAGTTTATATACATATTAAATTATCAGAAGGAGAATTGACCAGAGTTGAGGGTGTAGCTGTATTTGGCAATCTTGTATTTGGTGATAGCCTGCTCCTTCAGAAAATAAAAATCAGACCGACAGACCCATTCATCCAGAAAAAAATTGATGATGCAATTTTATCTTTTCTGACACTCTATGCCAATAATGGCTACCTGGATGCTGAGGTCAAGCCAGATATTCGGATCAACCCCGAAACTCATCGAGCCTTGATCGATTTTTTAATCGATGAAAAAAATCAATATACTATCGGTGAGATACATCTGCAAGGTCTGAAGAAATGCAGGCCGGGGATAATAAAAAGAGAACTGCTTTTCAAAAAGGGAGAAGTGATAAAATACACCCGCCTTTTGGAATCGCAACGACGCCTGTATCTCAGCGGGCTGTTTCAAAGTGTATTTATCCGTCCCCAACCTGCAGCTTTTGGTGACTCTACAAAAAAGGACATTCTCATTGAGCTTCTGGAAAATGAGCCCTTTGAGTTTAACCTTGCGGTTGGATACGGATCCGTGGAAAAAGGCCGAGCAAGGATCGAGGCTTTCAACACCAACCTGGCTGGAACTGCCCGTAAAGTTGGACTTTCCACCAAAATAAGCTTTGTGAGCCGCGGCGTAGAAGCCTCATTCACCGAACCCTGGACATTCGGTTTTCGCTGGCGTACCGATGTCAATCTTCTTTTTGAATATCTGGAAGAACCAGGTTTTGACCTTAATCGAAAAGGCGGACGTCTGGTAATTGGGAGAACATTTGGGAAGCGTTCCACCGCTTCTATAACCTATCGATATGAAGATGCAAAGTTAAGTAAGATACAGGTCGCCACCATTCCAGAGGAACTTAAAACTAATCTGCGAACCCTAACCCTTTCGTTTATCTATGATACACGGGACAATTTATTTAACTCCACCCAGGGTTTTTATTTTGAATGGAATAACGAACTCGCAGGCTCGTTTTTGAGAGGAACGGATACCTTTATGCGTCTGCAAGGGCGATTTAAATACTTTCATCCCTTGAAAAGATCCACGATTATTGCAAGTGCTCTTGAAATCGGATGGATGGATTTCTTCGGTACTTCCAGGGACATTCCGCTAAATGAAAGATTTTATGCTGGTGGTCCCAATTCACTGAGAGGATTTGAATATCAACTTGTGGGTCCCCTGGATGCCAAAGAGATACCAATTGGTGGGAGATTAAAGGCCGTATGGAATCTAATTGAGATTCGCCAGTCAATTTACAAAATAATCGGCATGGTAGTCTTCGCAGATATCGGTAACGTATGGTCTGAGCCGCGAGAATTTCATTTTCGTGATTTTCGGACTTCAGCTGGCTTTGGACTTCGTGTAAACACGCCCATCGGAATCTTACGAGCCGATTACGGGATCAATCTGAAACCAAGAAATGGTGAGTCACCAGGTCAATTGATATTTAACATGGGACAGACATTTTAGGTTAGCTGACTTGGCTAACCATGTTCTCCTTAAATAACTTTAGCCATTAAACCGGAGGACTAAATGGCACTTCGTCTAATAGAAGCGGTTTTACCAAAGCAATATGAACATAAGGTTCAGGAGATATTGAAAGATCACAAGGTACTGGGCATCTGGCAACAAGGATTGTCAGAGGAAAAGGTCTTGGTAAGGGTGCTTTTGCCCACTGTGGAGACCGAGGCGATTTTAGACCTTTTGAAAAAGCATTATTCCCATTTAGATGGTTTCAGAGTAATGCTGCTCTCCGTTGAAGCCTCCCTTCCAAGACCGGATGAACCTGAGAAAAAAACAGAAAAAGAAAAACCCAAGGAAAAACCAACCCCTCAAGCCAAGGTAAATAGAAAGAGCCGCCAGGAGATTTATACAGATATAAACCAGAGCTCCAAGCTCTCCACAGTCTATCTTGTAATGGTAATTCTCTCCACCATCGTAGCTGCGCTTGGGATTTTGCTGAATAACATCTTCGCCATAATAGGGGCTATGGTCATTGCCCCTCTTTTAGGACCCAACGTTGCCCTATCCCTTGCTACCACCTTAGGTGACATAGATCTGGCAAAAAGAGCTTTGAAAGCCAATCTATCAGGGATTTTCACTGCTCTTTTCATCTCGATTATAATAGGAACTATTTTTACAGTCAGTCCGGACATACATGTTTTAGCATTCAGGACCAAAACAGGTTTGGGAGATGTTGTTTTAGCCTTAGCATCTGGAAGTGCAGGAGCATTAGCCTTCACTACTGGCATTTCAACTGCTTTAGTTGGCGTGATGGTAGCAGTGGCTCTGCTTCCGCCTCTGGTGACATTCGGATTGCTTTTAGGATCCGGTCACTTCCAGATGGCATTGGGTGCGATGCTACTTCTTCTCATCAACCTGATTTGCATCAACCTGGCTGGAGTAACCACCTTTTTAGCGCAGGGCATCCGCCCCATAACCTGGTGGGAGGCAGACCGGGCAAAAAAAGCAACCCGGGATGCCATAATCATATGGGGCGTCCTGTTGTTAGCTCTTATCATCGTGATTCTTCTAACCCAGAGAGGTTAAAAAAAACGTAGGGGAGACCCTTGTGGTCTCCCGCTGGTAGTTGGGTTGGGAAATAATCATTATATACCTTGAGAGCAATTGTATCTTAATAACTCATAGAGAAATAAAAATGTAGAGGAGATCTTCAGGTCTCCATTTAGGGAGGTGAAAGGAGATAAGATATAAATTATCCACGAGCAAGACTCGTGGTCCATCTATCTAAATTATTTGCGATAGCTCACCAGTCTTGCTGGTGAGCCTTTCTTAAATGTAGGGGAGACCCTTGTGGTCTCCCTTTTGGATTCGGGAGGGGATCCCGCAAAAACGGGATTTCGCTTGGCTCAACAAGCTCCTCCCCTACGGAGTATTTGGAATTTTAGAACAATTGCAAAAAAGGTGCAGGAAATTCAACTCCTGAATCTTTCAAACAGATTAAAGCAATACTTATTTTTTATTTTTTTACTTTACTTCTTCTCTTTTTAATTTTCTTCTTACTATCCAGAGCCAATCCCAAAACCTCATCCACAGTATCCACGAAAACGAATTTTACGTGATCCTTTATCTCCTGGGGAATCTCCTCCAGATCCTTTTGGTTGTGTCTGGACAAAATCACCGTTTTAATACCGGCACGATAAGCAGCTAAGGACTTCTCCTTTAACCCACCGATGGGCATGACCAGCCCTCTTAAGGTGATCTCGCCTGACATAGCCAGCCTGGGTTTTACCGGTCGCTCGGTCAGAAGGGAGGCGATTGCCGTTGCCATGGTAATTCCGGCTGAGGGACCGTCCTTGGGAGTACCTCCTGCAGGAACGTGGACATGAATATCGAATTTCTCGTAGAATCTATCCGATATTCCCAGCTTTTTGCTTGTGGATCTGACATAGGATAAAGCGGTCTGGGCAGATTCCCTCATCACTTCTCCCAGATGGCCGGTTAAGGTCAAGGATTTTTTACCCGGCATCTTGGTCGCCTCAACGAAGATCAGCTCCCCGCCGTAAGAGGTCCAGGCTAAACCGGGAACAACCCCCACCTTTGAGGTTCTCTCCACCGCCTCCTGAAAGAATTTTATCGGACCCAAAAACTTCTGTAAGTTGTCAGGAGTTATCTCGATCTTTTTTTTCTCACCGGAAGCCACCATCTTAGCCACCTTCCTGCAAACCGTGGCGATTTCCCGGTCAAGGTTTCTCAATCCTGATTCCCTGGTATAATCATTGATGATCTTCTTAATCGCTTCGTCGGAGAAGGTCAGGTTTTTTGGTTTCAACCCATGATTGTCCAGTTCCTTGGGTATAAGAAACATCTTGGCTATCTCCAGCTTCTCCAGATCAGTGTAACCCGGAATCTCGATCACCTCCATCCTGTCCTGAAGAACCGGTGGAATGGGATCCAAAAGATTTGCGGTGGTGATGAACATAACCTTGGAGAGATCAAAGGGAACGTCCAGATAGTGGTCGGAGAAGCTGTGGTTCTGCTCCGGATCCAAAACCTCCAACAAAGCTGCTGCTGGATCACCCCTGAAATCCTTTCCCACTTTGTCAACCTCATCCAGCATAAAAACAGGATTGTTGGACCCGGCTCTTTTTATCCCCTGGATTATTCTTCCGGGAAGGGATCCGATGTAGGTTCTTCGGTGACCCCTGATCTCCGCCTCGTCGTGCATCCCGCCTAAAGATATTCTCTGGAATTTTCTACCCAAGGCCCTGGCGATGGACATCCCCAGAGAGGTCTTTCCCACACCCGGAGGTCCGACAAAGCACAGGATGGGGCCCTTGAGATCGGATTTCAGCTTCCTAACCGCCAGATATTCCAAAATCCTCTCCTTGACCCTTTCCAGATCATAGTGATCCTCATCCAGAACCCTTCTGGCCTCCTTTATATTCAACCTGTCCTGGGTGGATTTGCTCCAGGGCAGCTCCACCAGCCAATCCAGATAAGTCCTGGAAACGGTATACTCGGCTGCAGCTGGATTCATCATCGCCAGCCGGTCCAGCTCCTTCTCAGCTGCTTCTTTGGCTTCCTTGGGAAGTTTTGCCGCATATATCTTTTTTTTGAACTCCTCCACCTCAGCAGCTTTCTGATCCTTCTCCCCTAATTCTTTCTGTATAGCCTTAAGCTGTTCCCTTAGGATAAACTCCTTCTGCATCTTTCCCATCTCAGCCGATGCCTTAGACTGTATCTTTCGGGAAAGCTCCAATACCTCAACCTCCTTGGCAATAAGTCGGGTAAGCTTTTCCAATCTCTGCTTAACATCGAAAGTCTCCAAGATATGCTGCTTCTGATTTAAATTTATGTTGAGGTTGGAGGCGATCAAGTCGGCTAACTTACCCGGGTCCTCGGTATTTAAAGCTGATACCTGGAGCTCCTCCGGAAGATAAGGTGCCAGGTTAATCACCTTTTTAAGCTGTTCCAGGATGTTCCGGACCAGAGCTTCTATTTCGACGTCCTTTCTTTCCATCTCCTCAACTATTTCGATTTTGGCCTGAAGATGAGGTTGGGATTTCAATGCCTTTTTGATCTTGATCCTGGCAAGACCCTGAACCAAAAATCTTACGCTTCCATCCGGAAATCTCAGCATCTTTATGATGGTAGCTGCTGTTCCAACCTGATAGATATCCTCAAAAACAACGTTTTCCTTCTCCGGATCCTTCTGGGCAAAAAGCCCTATGATCTTGCCTCCAACCAAAGCCTCATCGATGAGCTTGGCATAACGCTGGTCCGAGATCATCAAAGGCATAATCAGGTACGGATATACCACCACGCCTTTCAAAGGTAGAATGGAAAGCTCCTCCTGTATCCTTTTGATCTCCTCTTTGGTTATTTTCTCGTCGGTTTTGATCAGGTTATCCTTTTTCATTCTATTTTAATTTCCTTTCCTTTTTTCTTTTTCTTTTTTTTCACCTTTATCTCCAGATACCCATCCTTGTAATTAGCACTTATTCCATTAGGATCTATATCGTCAGGAAGATAGATGTTTCTTTCGAACATCCCGTAATTTATCTCCATATTCCGGTAGGTGGTTCTGGAGAACTGGGTTTTCTCCTTCCGTTCCCCCTTTAGGGTCAGGATATTCTCGGATAAAGTTATGGAGAAATCCTTCTGTTCCATCCCGGCAACTTCAACCAGGATCACCACCTCATTGGGATTTTCAAAGACGTCAGTCGGTGGTCTCCACAGCCTTTTGGAAGTCAGAACTGGCGAATGTCTGATCTTGTAAAAATGGTCGAATAGAAGATCCATCTCCTCCTGTATCCTTTTCACGTCCTTTAAAATATCCTTCTTTATTTCATCCTTGTTCATATAAAACCTTTGTTTAAACATTAAACCTGAAAAATATCACGTCTCCATCCTTCACCAGATAGTCTTTACCCTCCAGTCTCAGCTCTCCTTTTTCCTTTGCCTTGTGGGTTGAGCCCAACTCTATTAACTTATCGTAATTTATAACCTCAGCCTTTATGAATCCCTTCTCCATATCAGTGTGAACCGTACCTGCAGCTTTCAAGGCAGCCATTCCTTGTGGAATTGTCCAGGCTTTTACCTCGTTTTCGTTGCAGGTGAAAAAGGATATCACTTCCAGAAGATTATACGACAAATCTATGATTTTATCTGTGGCTTTCATTTTTATTCCCAGATCCTGCATAAAGACCTCTCTGTCCTTTTGGTCCAGCTGCAGAAGTTCCATCTCTATTCTTCCACATATTGAGGAGATAAAAGTCCTTTTGAACCTAAGAGACCGGCCTATCTCTTTTTCTGAAACCTCCCCTTTTTTTATATCGTCCTCTCCGATGTTTAAGATTACCAGCTGGGGTTTTAAACTTAAGAAACTATAGCCCCTTAAAAGCTTGTCCTCATCCTCTGAAAAATCAAAATCCCTTAAGGGAGTCTCATTGTCCAGAAGCCCCTTGCATTTGGTTAGAAGATCGGATTCCCTCTTACCCTCCTCCGATTTGGTGGAGGCAACCTCTTTTTCCAATCTTTTTAACCTCTTATCGATTTGATCCGAATCCAAAAGCATCATCTCTAAATCGAAATCGGAAATATCCCTTTTAGGATCCACGCTCCCCTGGGGATGGGAGACGTTCGGATCACCAAAAGCACGCACCACATGAAGCAAAAGATCGGTATCCCTCAGGTGTGCCAGATACTCAGCCTCGGATGCTTTCTCTTTTATCTCCTTGACCATACCCCCTACATCCACGTATTCGATCTCAGCTGGGGTCGTCTTTTTGGGATTATAAAGCTTGGAAAGCTCGTAAACCCGTGGGTCGGGAACCTTCACCTTAGCCCGGTTGGGCTCTTTTTTCCCCATGGAGAAATCACCGGTTTTGGCATGGGCTGAGGTTAATGCATTAAATATGGTGGTTTTACCTGAAAAGGGAAGCCCGGTTATTCCTATCTGCATTTTAGATCTCTATCTGGGTGATGTTGTCATAGATGAAATCCGGCTGTAAATTCTTATCGATCCCCTCCACTATCTTTTCGTCCTTATATTTTCCGGATAAAACAAAGCAGGTTTTCATTCCCATCTTTTTCGCTCCCAGAAGGTCGGACAGGGGATCATCCGATATCATCATCGTCTCCTCGGGAGTTAGCTTGAGCTTCTTTATCACCCTTTCGAAGAAAAGTGAGCTTGGTTTTCCCAAAACATAAGCTTTTTTGCCGGATGAGTATTCCAAAGCTTTGACCACAGCTCCAACCGAGGGTGCCAGTTTTCCATCCTGGTCGGTGAAAAGTTTGTTTACGTGCAAAGCCAGTAGCTGAGCATCGTTTTTTACCAGATGGGATAAGGCTAACTTGAGTTTGTTATAGTTAAGCTTCTGATCAAGACCCACCAGAACTGCCTGAACGTCCGGACTGTGAAGTTTTATTCCATTCTCCTTTAAAAATTTTTTAAATTCGTTTGACCCTATGGCAAAGCATTTTTTAATATTTGCCCCTAAAAGCCAATCCAAGGCCACGCTCATACAGGATTCTAATTCACCTTCATCCAGCTCAAATCCTATGTTCCAGAGAAGCTGCAAGAGGTCCTTGGGTGGATGGGTGGTGTTGTTAGTAACCAGGGCGAATTTGAATTCTGCTTGTCTCAAATTTCTGATCCACTCCAAAGCTCCAGGAACAGGTATATAGGACTTGTCGGTGACAATAGTTCCTTCAATATCAATTAAATAAGATTCAGCCATATATATTAATTTTAAATTATTTCATTTTACTTGTCAACAGTTTTAAGAATAAACTACGGGAGGGGACCCCCCGCCTTAGGTGGGGGATTTCGATAATCTCAACAAGCCCCTCCCCTCCATTTTATTCTTCTAATCTGTTCAATCTGTTGAAAATCCCCTTGAAGCTCATAAAATTTAAATCGCACTAAATTTTAGGGTTATGATTTTCCGATAATTCAATATAAAACCAGGTTGAAAGGTGAGATATTGAAAAACCAAAACTTCCCTTGCGAGTTCTTTATCCAGGATATAATAGATGAGACGGAAACTCAATTCCGGGCATTCGTTAAAAAGCCAGAGGACCGCTTTGCCAATCCCAAATGCTACTGGCTTCCCAAAGATAAGTTGAAAGAATTTTCTCTATGTGGAATAAAAGGTTATAAAATACCTACCTCAGTTGCCAAAAAGATAGGTTTGATTTAGAATTAAAATCGCAAAAAAGAATAAAAGGGGAAAGACCAATCTCCTCCTAAAATTCTATACTTATAATCTATTGATCGTCACAAACTTTTTAATCCGTTTCATCTGTTGGGAATATATTAAGGAAAATTTCCCAACAGATTAAAGGCTGAAAATGATATATTGTTAATCTGTTTTATCTGCCATCTATTTCATCTGTTGGGAATTTCAACTTCACACTTCACCAAATAATCCAGCCACCCTGCTGTCATATCCGGATGGGAAGGAGTATCGTTGTAATAACCCCAGCCTCCATCCTGGTGCTGGTTGTCAACCAGATTCTGAATACATTCTTTAACCCAGGGATTTTCCTTATCAAATCCGAGCAACAAAAACATTCCCAGGGGACTTTCAACAGGCTCTTTCCATTTATCCTTGTGCTTTAAAGCCGCATCTAAAGCTTTTTTTAAAACCTCTGAATCAGTTTCCTCACCAGAAGAGACCAAACCTTTTACCACCCCCTCTATGGTCCACATCTCGGTTTTCTGTAAATCAAAAGAGCCGGTATGGGAGGGCCAGCCGCCCTCTTTATTCTGCATCTTTTTAAGAAATTCAACACCTCTTTTGACCTGAGAACTCTCTTTTAACCCTGCCTCAACCAGAGTGTGGATAACCTCTCCGGTTATCCAGGTAACAGAGTGAGTAGCGGAAAACCAGACCCACTTTGGATCTAAAAGAGACTTCATCTCCTCCGGCTCTGACCAGCCACCATCCTCTTTTTGTTTCTTTAAAAGAAAGCCAATCCCTTCTTTTACCAGTCCTGAATCTTTTTTCTGACCAGATCTCAAAAGCAAAGAGAGCGTCCTGGCAGAATCCCAGACAGAGGAGGGAGCGCTCTTCTCCTCCCATTTACCTAACCAGGACCAACCCCCATCCGAGTTCTGTGAAAGAACGGTTTTATCAAATGCAAGTTTGAATTCCACCTCATCGGTTCTATTTAATATCATAGGCAAAAGAAGCTTCTGATATGTTCTGCCGTTTTTTTGAATATATGAAACCGGATCATATTTTAGTTTGAACACCTTTAACCTCCTTATTATTTTCCCTTATCCTCGGTAATACTTTTATCTTAACTTCGGGGTAAGGTACCCTGAAATAACCTGAATAATCCTTTTTTCCTCTTGAGTATCTATGTTCGCTTCATCCATTAAATCCACTCAATCCCCTGACTATTTTATCTGTTAAATCCGTTAAATCTGCTGACTAATTTATCTGTTTAATCCGCGTAATCCGGTGACAGCTAAATCCGCTGAACGATTTCTTTCTCCAGCTCGTAGATTTTAAACCTCACCCTCTTGAATTTCTCCCCGGATTCCTCATTAATTAACTTCCCGAACTCCTCCAAAGCCCGCAAAGCCTCCTCAGATCTTTTAAGATTAGCCTCCACTATACTTTTTAACTTATCCCTTTTCCTTTCGGTTTTTCCCATCCCCCTGGCGCCAACGTCTCCCTGGCTATCCCGGTGTAAAAGGAGCTTCTCTTCCTCAAAGCTTTCTTTTGCGATTTTGGTTATCCTGTGCCTTGTTGACTTAATACTTTTTGAAAGCCTCTCATCCTCCAGATAGAATCTTGCTACCTCCTCAACCACCCTCAAGCCCTCCCGGGCGCGGTTGAGATTGGCATCCAGTATCCTGTATATTTTTTTCATCTGCATAACTTAAAACTCTATTTCCATCTAACCTTTTCATTGCAGTGAGGACAAAAATAGGGATCGTCCTCATAATATTTTCCACAGTAAGGGCAGAGTTTGGGAGGCTCCTTTGACCTTAGTTTTTTCTGAGTATCCGGACGGGAGATAAGCCATAATGGAAAGAATAAGGGGAAAATCAGAAGAGTGCCTAAAAACCATCCAAAACATGCCCCGCTCGATTTCCCCCTTTTTTTGGCATCGTTGTAAACCCAGAATGCTAAAACGATTGCTATAAGAAGCCAGAGATATTTCATTACTTTACATACCCAATTAGTTGGACTTTGCTATTTATGAGTAAAGTTCTTATAAAACGGAGGTTTTATTATCTCCGCTGAAAATGGTTTTCCCCTTATTAAAATATCAACACTCTCCCCCAACTTGGCAAATTCAGTGGAAACGTACCCCACCCCTATACCCTTTTCTAAAGACGGGGAAAAAATTCCGCTGGTTACCTTCCCTATCTTTTCACCGTTTTTTTGAATATCATATCCCTTTCTGGGAAAACCTTTATCCTTTAAAACGAAACAGACCAGCTTCCTTTTTGGTCCATCTTTTTTAACTTTTAAAATGACATCCCTGCCTATAAAATCACCCTTATCCAGCTTTACGATCCAGCCCAGCCCGGCCTCAATGGGATTGGTGGTCTGGTCTATGTCGTTTCCGTAAAGAGCATACTTCATCTCCAGCCTCAAGGAATCCCTGGCTCCCAGTCCAATCGGCTCGATCTCCATTTCCTTGCCTGCCTCCATACAGGAGGTCCACAAATTCTCAGCATGGCAAAAGGAAAAGTAAAGCTCAAAACCATCCTCGCCGGTGTATCCGGTTCTGGAGAAAAGCAAATCCACACCCGAGACCCTCCCAAAGTTAGACCAGTAATATCGCATTTTGTTCAAGTCCACATCAGTGAGCTTGGTCAGGATCTTCTCCGCATCCGGACCCTGAATCGCCAGAAGTGCGGTTTCGTCGCTTTTGTTTATTAGGTTGACATCTCCGAAAAGATTATCATTCAGCCACTGGAAATCCTTGTCGATGTTGGTGGCATTGACCACCAGCATATAATAGTTATGTAATTTATAAATCAAAAGATCATCCACAATCCCCCCGTCCGGATAGCACATGCAGCAGTACTGAACCTGATACCGCTTTAGCTTTGAGACATCGTTGGTGGTAACCTTCTGCAAGAAAGCTAAAGCATCCTTGCCATGAACCTCGAACTCCCCCATATGGGTGATGTCGAAAAGACCCACCTTAGATCTTACTTTTCTGTGCTCCTGGATTATCCCCTGAAATTGAATCGGCATCCAGTACCCGGCAAACTCCACCATTTTGGCACTGTTTTTCAGATGAAAATCGTAAAAAGGTGTTTTTTTAAGCTCTGGACTGCTCATATTTAAACCTCGACTTTCTTTATTCACCTATGATAATGAATATCCAAAGAAATTGAAAGGGAAAAATTGAAAATACTCCAAAGAGCGAATTTACTAATGCAAAAACTAATTCACTGAACTTTTGTCAAACTCCGATGGAAATAAAACAACCATTCTTTAAGGAATAAAAAATTATCTTTTGCTTTTTATCTTAAACTCATCGATCAGGTTTAAATCGTAATCGAAAACCTCCACCTTTAGATTATCCCCGGCCCTTTCAAGTTTGCAGAAGTGGTATCTCTTAACATAAACCTGGCTGTAAGGGCTTTTCCTTTCCTGATCGTAAAGCGGGGCTCCCCCTCCGCCGGTGATTATGTAGTAGATATTATTGCAATGACTTCTTTCGTAAGCATGGTCGTGCCCGTTGAAAACCGCATCCACACCGTATTTTTCAAACAAAGGTACAATGGTCTCTCTCAGCCCCATCTCATCTTCATCATGGGGACCGGTGCTGTAGGGTGGGTGGTGAAATATGGCAATGATGAACTTTGTTTCATCTTCTAAACTTTTAAGATCATCCTCTAACCAATTATATTGATCCGTGCCGGGCTTGATATCCCAGTTGCTGTCCAGTATGATAAAATGCATTCGGTCGAATTCAACCGAATACCATCTTTCGTTGTTGGGAAGATCGAAGTTTTCAAAATAAATGGGGGAGTTGTTCTCGTGGTTTCCCAGGCAGGGATAAAAATCCACAGACTCAAGCATCTCTGAGGTTATCTGGTGAAAGTATTCCCAGTCCTCAGGCTCCAGTCCGTGGTGAACCAGATCCCCGGTATGAAAAACCACCTGGGGCTTTTTGCTCATCATCGCGTTGACCACCTTCTGATGAGAAAGGTGATCTGTTCGGGTGTCACCATAGATGGCAATGGTCGGGGATTCGGATAAAAAAGTGCAGGAGAGTTGAAAAAGAATTAATACTATAGTAAGAAGCCCTATCGATTTCAAGCTTTTCATAATCATATCCTTTCTAACTCGTTTTTCTTATTGTCGATTTTTTCCAATAAAACCTGTATTTCTTTGTTGTCAACTATTATCTACGATAAGTTTTCCCTTATTACCTGGACAGGTAATCTGTCAGTCCTTATCGATTCGACCTTTTTTAACTTTTTTTAAAGATTTGAATTTTAAAAGTCGATATTTTAATAGTGTGCTGAAATAGAATAATTTTCCGGGGCAGTCAGGTAACTTAAAGAGCAAAGGAGGTGAGAGCCATAACTTGACATCCCGCACCTGATCTTTTAACCCCCAAATTTTAAGGAGAAGCCGTTCTGGGGTCACGTTACTGCAAAGGAGAGCCTAATCAACCAGGAATTATAAACGGTATAAGGAGGGGAAAAATGAGAGGCAAAACATTCTTTTTTTTACCATTGATCGCCCTTATGGCGTTTCTTCTGGGATGCACAGGTAGTTTAGTCTGGGCACAGGGGAACGGAGCACCATCTGGTCCCCATTATAATCTGAACATAATCGGTGTTCCAAAGGATAAGACCGCTGATATGACCGGAAATCACGGTCACAGGATCTTCGTCAAATTAGAGGGCAAAACCAAGATATGGCTGGGTGAAGGGGATGATTTTCTGGTTCTGGATGCCAATGGAACCGATGGAAACGGAGCAAAATTCCAGCTTCCCGACCCGGACCCGGACGATGATCTGATTCTATCCTATTCGGTTTATGCTCGTGCTCTGGGCAGGCCCGGTGGATGGAGCAATACCACCACCTGCTTCGTGGATGATAACGGGGATACCATCTGCTCGGTGGATACTCTTACTCTGGTCAGGACAAAGGGAAAGTCAAATTTCACCAATGTTAGCAAGGAGCTTTTAACCCTGTACATCGATACTGACGGCGATGGAGTTGCCGACAGCAGGGTGGGTCTTTTTGACCAGGAGATTTTCCAGTATTTCTGGGACTATGATAATCACGGCTTGAAATTAGCCCAGCTCAGGTTTTATCCGATTGAGGACACCATTCCTCAGGCACCCAAATATGCAACGAAGGATGCCCCCGACCAGATCACGCTTTTCCAGAACTATCCTAATCCCTTCAACCCGGCATGCTACATGTGGCAAGCGGATTCTACTTCTACAAAATCGAAACTGACAATCTGGTCAAGACCAAAAAGATGCTTCTGATGAAATAACAGACTTAACCTTCTCTACTAAAAGCCCTCCGGATCTTGCCGGGGGGCTTTTTGTTTTTTTCGCAAGAGGTTCTAAATTCGGCGAATAAAATTCGCCTTGAAAGACTAAAAGCCCCGTCTTCTCCTCTGGATTAGATTGACATTTGGCAACGACCCTTCCTGTTTTAGAAATCTTTTAATTTCTCGTACAGAAGATCAAATCCCCCATTTCCCGGTTTTTTCTTTGATTTTCATGCTCATAAAAAATCCCGTAAAGCCGATAAAGAAAGTAAATAAACCTTGACAAATATAAATTTAATGCGTATATAACAGAAGCATAAGCAGGAAGGAAAAATTTAGTTTTTTAAGGTCGAAATTATTCCACACAAAAAAAATTCCCAAACTTTTATGGTTTTTTATTTAAAAAGAAAGAAGGAGGTGATTCAGTGTTGCAGGGTACGGTAAAGTGGTTTAACGAATCCAAGGGATATGGATTCATCACCCCGGACGGCGGAGGAGATGACCTGTTTGTACATTTCTCCGAGATTAGCGGCGAAGGGTACAAAAGCCTTCAGGAAGGTGATCGGGTTAGCTTCGAGCAGGGTCAGGGACCAAAAGGACCTCAG
>LJUW01000024.1 GCA_001304315.1 candidate division Zixibacteria bacterium SM23_73_2
CGAGTCCGATCACGAGAGGGTCAGGGCTGATATTATAGTGGAAACATTAAGGGAGACAATTCCTGGATATTCCAAAAGTGACTATCATTCGGATGTTGAGGAGGCGATAATCCTTTTTGCTCCCAGGGTATATCAGTACGTTTTCTGGAAAAATTCAAAAGATGACTTAGACAAATTCGACAAACTCTATCATCTTCATCTGGAGAAATGGAAGAGGCTAAGACCACCTTTGAAATTATCCTCAGGAATAGAAAGCGAGCTTAAGTCTATCAGCAAATACTTCGATTTGGGTATTGCTGGTCAGTATGGTGGTGAGATAATCGATCTTCTGGAGAAAAACTCACTTCTGGATTACTTCACCTGTCATCTGACCCAGGATGATTTCTCCCTCACCAAACCGGATCCCCGTTATTACGAGCAGATCGTACAGAGATTCGGAGTTTTTCCCCAGCAGTGCATTATGGTGGGGGACCGGATAGACAACGACATAATTCCTGCAAAAAAGTTAGGCATGAGGACCGTTCTTGTTCAGGTGGGCATCCACAAAAACCAAAAACCCAGGATACCTTTTGAGATTCCCGATCTCGAACTGAATAGTGTTTCAGGATTAGCTCAGGCTATTTTGAAAGTGGCTGAAATGTGATGTTTCTCCTTATCAGGAACAATTGTTTTACTTGTAAGTTTTTGCCCAAATGATTTGACTTTGGAGTGGTTAAAGAGTATACATTTAAATGAGAGAAGATAAAACAATTTCACAGGAGGATAAAAGATGATGGAAAAGACAAGAAAGTGGTTTATGCTTTGCTTGCTCATCTTTTTAATTATCGGTAGTTTCCAAGTTTTATTGGGACAAACAAAAACAGAGAAAGACAAGGATGAAGAAAAGGAAAAATGCTCAACTGAATGCCACAAAAGCTCTGAAAAAACAAAAACTGGGGAGGAAGGTATGACCGAGGAGGAAAAATACTCAGAGAAGGAATGTCAGGGGAGGTTCGCAGTTAAGTTGAATAATTTAGTCTGGAGCTTTCTGGGGAAAGAAGAAAGAACAGCCCAGGAAGATGAGGAGATGATTCACGCTGCTCACGCCTCTTTGTATCACTGGAGCGTAGTGGGCAAAGCGGTTAACCTCCAGAGAGGACAGTGGTTGGTTTCCCGCGTATACAGTGTTTTGAACCGACCAGAACCAGCTTTATATCATGCAAAAAAATGCATGGAACTGACCCAGGCGCATAATTTTGTGGATTTTGATCTGGCCTTTGCCTACGAAGCAATGGCAAGAGCATATGCTTGTTCGGGGAATAAGTCCGAGTGTGAGAAATATATCAAGTTAACTGAGGAAGCTGGAGAGAAAATAGAGAAAAAAGAGGACAAAAAGTACTTTTTTAGTGATTTTGAAAAAGGTCCCTGGTATGATATGAAATAAAGCCTTTTGCTGCCAGTGTGTTCTTTTAGGTTTTTTTCTGAGTTGGTAAAGTTATGTTTTAAGCATAAAAATATATAGTTAGGTTAAGATTATGGATTTTCTGCTTTCAGAGGAGCAAAAAAAATTAAGAGACCTAACCAGGGAGATCGCCCAGAGGTACGTTTTACCCAAAAGGTCTTATTATGACGAGACCGAGGAGTTTCCCTGGGATTTAGTGAAAGTCTTTGCTGAGGCAGGACTTTTTAAATGTCTTATCCCTAAGGAATATGGTGGAGAAGGTGGTAGGATAACGGACATCTGCATTGTAACTGAGGAATTATCCAAGGTTTGTGCAGGAATTGCCCTGTCTTTTGCCGGAACCGGTCTGGGAGCTTATCCCATTTTGCTTTTCGGAAATGAAAATCAAAAACAGAAATACCTATCTGATTTAGCATCTGGACAAAAATTAGCAGCTTTCGCCTTAACCGAGCCCAATGCGGGAAGCGATGCTTCAGCTGTCCAGACAACTGCGAAAAGACAAAAAGATGAATATGTTTTAAACGGAACAAAGCAGTGGATAACCAACGGTGGGGAAGCCCAGACCTATACCGTCATAGCTGTGACAGATAAGAGGAAAGGCTCCAGGGGTGCTTCAGCTTTTATCGTGGAGAAGGATTTTTCAGGGTTTTCCTCTGGAAAAAAGGAAAAAAAGATGGGAATCAGGGCGTCGACCACCAGGGAGCTTTTTTTTGAGGATTGTAAGGTCCCAAATGAGAATCTTCTGGGTAAGGAGGGGATGGGATTTCTGGTGGCAATGAAGACCTTCGACGTTACCCGCCCGGTGGTGGCTGCCCAGGCAGTTGGGATTGCGCAGGGAGCTTTGGAGGAAGCAACGAAATTCGCCAGGGAAAGGATTCAATTTGAAAAACCGATTATCTCGTTCCAGACCATACAGCACAAACTGGCTGATATGGCCACCTGGGTGGAGGCTGCAAGGGCTTTGGTATATAATGTAGCCCTGGGAATTGACCGGGGTAAAGTGAAAGGCTCAAAGCACTCAGCCATGGCAAAGGTTTTTGCCTCGGACGTGGCTATGAAGGTAAGCCACGATGCGGTGGGGATTTTCGGAGGGTATGGTTATCTGAGGGATTATCCGGTGGAGAAGATGGAAAGGGACGCAAAGATCACCCAGATCTACGAGGGTACCAATCAGATTCAACGGAATATCATAGCATTGAATCTTGTTAAGGAGATTGCCAGAGGGATTAAGTAGAAACGTATTTTGATTATTAATCTTTTTATAACTTCAAAGAGAAAGACACTCTAACTGAATTTTGTCCAGGGTGAAATCTTCGGTTAGACCATAAGCTAAGTAATAGATTTTTACTTAACAATAGTATGGTAAACCAAAACTGGCGTTTTTTGGTAACGGAGGAAAGGGATGCCTTTTTCAATATGGCATTGGATGAAGCATTATTTCTTTTGTGCTTAAAAGAAAAGCTACCCCCTGTTTTAAGACTTTACCAGTGGGAGAAGACTTCGGTATCTTTTGGGTATTCCCAGAAAATCAACAATACCATTGATTTGAATTCATGTAAAAACAAAGGAATCGATGTTGTCCGGAGGATAACCGGGGGGCGGGCAGTTCTTCATGGAGATGATTTAACCTATAGCCTTTGCTCTTCTGAGGATTATTACGACATTTTAGGTAAAAACGTGATGGAGACCTATGAGAGGATAAGCAGGGCGTTTATTCTGGTTTTGAAAAGGTTTAACATCAAAGGATGCTGGGCAAAAGGAGTTAGAAAGAATTTTGATGAGGGGGAAAATTATGATATAAAAGCTCCTTGTTTTCTATCAAGCTCAAGATATGAGATAAACGTAAACGGGAAAAAACTTATAGGTTCAGCCCAAAGGCGTTTTAAAGAAGGTTTTATTCAACAGGGCTCTTTTCTTATAAAAAGGGGGGAAGTTGATCTGATTGATCTTTTAGCTGACCAAAATCAGAAAAAAACAATGAAAAAGATTTTGAAAGAAAACTCAGTTACCTTTGAGGAGTTAATAGGTAAGGGTGGTCATTATCCTTACCTTGCCTGGAAGGCGCTGATTTCATTGGAGGAATTAGCTGAAGCCACCAGAGAGGGATTTGAAAAATATTTCAAAGTAAAGTTAGAATTGAAAAAGTTAAATAGAAATGAATTTGAGCTTGCCAAAAAACTCGCAGTTGAAAAATACAGAAGTCCGGATTGGAGTTTAAGAAGCTAATCCTCGCAGGTTTTCACCATTTTTTTTCAGGCATTGCGAGTAGTTTAAGATATTTGTTTTTAACGATTTAAGTTTGATATTTCATATCATATATCTTATGTCTCGCAGTTTTCTGCGTTTCCTAATTTTAAGAAGGTGTTTTCAGATAAATCCGAAGGTCCTATCTTTTTATTTTATAGCGACTTAAGAAAGTCTATTTTTGGGGAGCCAGTTAAGTTTCTTGGCATAAATTTTGGATATGAAATAGGTTGGTATTTCCTCCTTCTTTTATATAAACCTCCTGACTTCTTTGTCGGTGTCCCCTCGAAAGAGGGGACACGGGCAAAGGTTTTAAAAGAAGGTGGTAAAAAAATTTTAAGTTGGTTGGATTTGAACCATTTTACTTTGTTGAGAGAAAAGGGTTTCGATGATAGAAAAAATGAAAAAAAAACTTGACAAAAGAGGAAAAATTTTAATATAATATTAGCTTATGAGAGTGTAGGAATGAAAACCCAAAAAGGAGGAATGCAGAGATGAGATTTAAAACCTTGGCTCTTATTGTAGGAGGGATTTTTTTACTTGCGGGGCTGAACTATACTTTTGCCGGGAACACCGGAAAAATCGCGGGGAAGGTAATTGATACCGAGTCGGGCGAACCGCTTTTGGGAGCATCGATCATAATAGAAGGTACTAATATGGGTAACATGGCTGGGGTGGACGGCTCCTATTTCATCATCAACGTCCCTCCGGGGATATATAATGTCAAATCTTCGATGGTTGGTTATCGACCGGTTACCTACACCGATGTGCAGGTGGCCATTGATCAGACCAGCGAGTTGAATTTTAAACTGAAAGCATCCGCAGTTGAGGTGGAAGGTATCAAGGTGATCGGGGAAAGGCCCATGATTCAGAAGGACATAACTGCAAACGTAAGGAACATAATAACCGAACAGATTGAGAGTATGCCGGTTAAGGATGTATCGGAGCTGCTTTCGGCTCAGGTTGGTTTTGTAACCCGAGGCATGGAGATCCACGTTAGAGGCGGAAGAGCGGGAGAGGTTCAATACATAGTGGACGGTGTGGAGACAAGAGACCTGATCGGTGGATTGGGGCTGGTCAAGCCGGGCATCGAGGTCACCAGTTCCAGCGTGGAGGAAGTTCAGGTTCTTAAAGGAGGTTTCGATGCCGAGTATGGAAACGTTCAGTCCGCGGCGATAAATATCGTTACCAAGGAGGGAAGCAAAACCGTTACTCAAGGGCACTTTGAGTTTTTAACCGATGATTTAGGTTCTCCGGATTTGAACAAGTATTCGTTCAACGGTGATCGTGTCGAGTTCAGCCTTTCTGGTCCTGAGCCGGTTTTAACCCAGGTTATACTTCCAATTTTTGGAGTGGATTTCAAGGGGGATAGACTGACCTACTTTATATCCGCGGATGCTTATAAGACCAATACCTATATGGACATCAACGAGTGGTCTACGCCTAAGATGGCTAAACGATTTAAAGTGGAAGATTTCTTCGGTTTCGATGTTTCCGAGAGGATGAGGAACTCGTATACAACCACTTTGAAACTATCTTATCGGGCAGCCCCGGATAAGAAACTGATCCTATCCTATAAAGGAACCTTAGATAGATACACCTTGTACTTCGATCCAACCTCAGAGAGCAGGGGAGATGTCTCTCAATGGAGATACAGGTATACCCCGATGAATCTCCCCCAGTTTGAGGATCGGTCTAAACTTATAAGCATGCATTTTACCCACAATGTGAGCAAGAGCTCCTTTTACGAGGTGTTATTAAGTATATTTGACACTGATAGACTGATGGCACCAGGTCATCCGCATGAACCGGGTGGAATTCGCACGCCTGGAAGTTACGCTCTCAACAGCGAATGGGAAGAATACCAGGATAATAACCTGAACGGAATCTGGGATCCACCCGAGGAATATTTCGATGTGAACAATAATGAGGAATATGATGCTAATGATCCATATAAGGACGTAAACAACAATGGGGTAAGGGATCGAGGGGAACCGGTTACCAAGGATAACAACGGAAACGGAAGATTCGATCCCGAACTGCAGCAGGAAACAGCTGGTAGGGCAGGAGTGGATGAGGATGAACCTTATTGGGACGGAGATATAGTATTAGGTGAAGAGTTCACCGATTTGAATCAAAACGGCCGATGGGATGAGGATGAGCCTTATTGGGATGTGAGCCTTAACGGATATTACGATGGTCCCGGACAATGGGATTACCGAGATTTTAATCTCAATGGAAGGCATGACCCTGATGAACCGTCGGTTCCATATTATGATGTGAATTTAAGTGGAAGCTATGACCCACCCAATTTTAAATGGGATCCGGGTGAGCCTTATGGAGATTACAATGGTAACGGCAGGTGGGATCCGAAGGACGGTTTCTACGATAGAGGATATGAGCAACGCTGCTATTATTCCCATCGCACCTCAAAGAGTTTGAACCTGAAGTTCGATTTCACCAGTCAGGTTAGCAGGGAGCATCAGATAAAAACCGGAGTACATCTCTGGAGGGAAAAGCTTCATCTTACCGATATCAGATATCCGTATTACGAATACACAGGAGAGCCCGATGGCGGTCCTTGGTCCACCCATGGTCTGCAGAGAGACTTCTACACTCGTCGACCTCTCCGAGGTGCTTATTATATACAGGATAAGATAGAATATGGAGCTATGATTGCCAAAGCTGGTTTCCGGTATGATTTCTTCATTCAGGATCAGGGGGTCGCGGACATACCTGACGATTCACCAGAGAATCCAACCAAGGAAAAGATATTGGAATCGAGAACGAAGTTCTCTCCCCGTTTGGGCGTCTCCTATCCCATTACCGATAAGGCTAAGGTATACTTCAATTACGGACATTTCTATCAGCTCCCCGAGCTACGTTACATGTATGCTCGAACCACCAAGAGTGCTACTTCGGGTTCCGGCCCGGTCCTTTTTGGAAACTATAATCTTGATTATATGAAACAGGTGGCCTACGAGTTCGGAACCCAGTATGCTATGTCCGAGGATTACAAACTGGATGTAGCAGGTTTCTACAAGGATTATTACGGACAGCTGAATACTGAGGAGCTTAAGAGGGTAGGAGGAGCGGTCTATGAGTATTATGATAATTTAGACTATGCAAGGACAAGAGGCATTGAGATCCAGGTGGATAAGAGGTATGGGACCGGTTACATTTCTGGTTATGTTAATTATCAATACGCCTTTGCTTACGGCAAGAGCTCTGAGGAGATCTCCAATGCTTACAACCGTGCCGAAACCGGAGAGATCCCGATAAGGGAATATCCTCTGGATTGGGATGTAAGACATCAGATCACAGTAAATTTGGATCTTTCCATTCCTCCAAAGGAAAATCCTAAAGTTTTTGGTTTGAAGGTTCCAGCAGCCTGGGGAATGAACGTTCTTTGGAAATACGGTAGTGGATTTCCTTTTACTCCTGATGCAAAATACCCGGGGATCGAATTAAGAGGCATAAAGCAGAGGACTGAGAGAAATTCGAAGCGAATGCCCTCTACCAGCAATATCGATTTAAGATTTTACAAACACTTCAGAGTCTGGAAGCTGGATTACTCCTTCATAGTCTGGATCAATAACCTTTTGGACACCCAGAACATTTTGGATGTTAATACTAATTCATTAGGTTACAGCGAAACAGGGAGACCGAACACCGGGCGGGTAGCATCTGAAAGTGAGGCAGGTTGTACCGTGGTATTGCCGGGATGGCAGGTGGATCAGAATCCGTATTTTTATGGACCGGGAAGGAACATTCGCTTGGGCATTCAAGTTAATTTCTAAGGTTTTGGAACAGAGGATAAATAACGAGAGGAGATGTGTAATATGATGAGAGTGAGATCATTTGGTCTGATATGGCTGTTGGTGGGTATTTTACCTGCTCTTTGCTTTGGCCAGGCCAAGGTGGGAACCTCGGGCGCTCAATTTCTGGAGATAGGGATTTCAGCCCGAGCCGTCGGTATGGCAGAAGCCTTTATAGCGGTGGCGGATGATGCCTCGGCTGTTTATTATAATCCCGGCGCACTCACTCAACTGGATGAGCGTGATGTGGTTTTGACTCACATCGATTACCCCGCTGATATAAACTATGAATTCGCGGGGATTGCTTATCCCACTAACCAATTCGGGGGTGGAGTTGTAGGAGCGTTTTTCTGCATGCTGGATGCAGGGGATATGGTACTTAGAACACCTTTGCTATCCGGTCAAACACCCGATGCGAGCACGGGAAAGACCTTTACGGCTAATAGTTATGCTTTGGGCGTGAGCTATGCTCGGAACTTAACTGATAGGTTCAGCATTGGCTTAAATCTGAAATACATAGCCGAACTCTATGAGGAGGAGAGTGCTTCGGGATGGGGTATGGACCTGGGAACTTTATACCGGACCGGATTCAGAGGATTTAAGATCGCAATGGTCTTGAGCAATTTCGGACCTGATCTGAAGTTTATCAGAGAGGAATATCCACTACCTATGAACTTCAAATTCGGTGCCTGCGTAGACCTTTTAACCCGAGAGGAGCACAAAGCCGTTTTCAATCTGGAGGGATCCCACCCCAGTGATAACATGGAGAGGTACAACGCTGGTCTGGAATACTGGTACAAAGGCAGGTTCGCCTTGAGAGTCGGTCAGCAGTTCGAATACGACACCGGTGGTTTTTCGGCAGGTGGGGGAGTTAAATTTGAACTTTCCAACTATACCATAAAATTGGACTACGGTTATCACGATTTCGGATACTTGAATGACGTTCACAGATTCTCGTTAGGTTTGAATTTCTAATAACCGGCAGGGAAAAGATCTAACAGTTAGGAGGAAACAACATGAAAAGAACTATCCTAGGGATCATTTTGATTTTTTGCCTTTTTATCCTGGCTGCAGGATGCAGTAAGAAGAAAAACAAGGTGGTCAGGGAGGTATCCAATCACCCCCCTATTTGCAAACTGGTGAACATTCCTCCGGATGGATCCCCGTATTCTTCAAATCCGACTCTTTACTGGTATGGTACCGATCCTGACGGTTACGTGGTAAAATACCAATATCTGATAATACCAGAGATTATTTTCGATGACGACTCTCAAAAAGATATTAACCTTATACCGAAACTGAATGGGCTTATTGATTCTAACTTTGTTAAGGACATCCAGAGGATCGCCCCTGATAAATGGAAGCCTGATTTCATTGCCAGCTTTTTAGACTCACAAGTCTACGATTCTATCCCTGATTACCATATTCCCGTAGATAGCTTATTTGTTGAGGACAGCGTACCCAGTGAGATAACTACAAGGCTTTTTGCCGAGCTGGATACCACCAAATGGGTCAGGCAGTATATCTTCGTCAGAGCGGTGGATAACGAAAACGCCACTTCCAAAATTTGGAAAACTACCGAGGAAGGTGGTTCAACCTTCAGAAGGTTTTCCCGGAATAACCATCCTCCCAAAGCTCATCTTCCACCCTTAGCGGAGCCTCCACTACCTTTTCTCAGTGGTTACTTTGTTTATAATGGAAGAACGTACGGGTCATATCTCGAAACCTACTGTTTACCCGAGACCACTTTAACTTGGAAAGGATTTGAAATCAACTGGTACGGTTCCGATTCATCCGATTATCCCGGAGAGCTACCACCTTTTCTATATAAATGGGAGCTTTTGGGACCATTCAAGGATTCCGTTGAGGTGATAGATGCTCGATTTATGCATAAGTCTGTGGTGGATTCCTCCTATGACTCAGCCACAAGCTCAAGGTGGGTATGGGATCAATCAAGACTTTTCTTCGGCTTAGAAAACTATCCTGAAAAAAAATATGGCTGGTATCTGTTCAGGGTTCTTTCCAAAGATGATGCTCTGGTTGAATCGGCGGACACCGCTTTCATGTTTATAAAATCCATATATCCCTATTTCATCTGGTCCACTGATGGCAACAGGATCTTGCTGATTGAGGCTTCCGTCAATAATGCGGGTGAGGGTAAACCTGTAGCAGAGCCGAGCAGGTTTGAGGAATTAAGGAATATTTATAAAGGTCACCTGGAGAATATTCAAGGTGATGTGGGATTTAAATCTTTTGATGTCTGGATCAATCCAGATTATGCTACAACCGAGAAACGAACTCCACCAGATATATACCTTATGTCGTTATATGATTTGATTATCGTGACCAGTTTTTCAGGTAGATCAGGGGTTGATGCTTCAGGTGTTAATTATCCGCCCGGAGTTACCGGAAGTCTTACTCCAACCGATTATGGTTACATGGTTTATCAGTATTATCTGGATGTGGGGGGCAAGGTCTGGTACATGGGAATTGATAATTTCAATGCTAGAAATGGACAACAGTCACAATTTAGTAATATGAATCCTTTCGATGCAAGTTCGATGTTTGGTTCAAGAGATGAAGTGGTTGTGCTTGCCAGCAGATATTTCGGGATTGAGGGTGTCTATTTCTCCTTGTGGAAATATAGCAAATATGAAAAGAGCAGTGAGGAATTCATAGGGGCAGAACCTTTTATGACCTTTTTGGGTGAATTCCCTGAGCTGGAAGTCGATTCAGCCAGGTTGGATACTTTAATCTGGTGGGATCACGCTGCCATTAAGGATAGTATGTTACAACCTCAATGTATGGCCGCACTACCCGGTGTTACCTACGAGAAGATTGGCTTCCAAACCCAAAGAATCTACAATTTTGTTTCCTGTTTTGGCGGTACATCAGACATGCATGGTAAACCCTGCGCCTCGAGATATCTTGGACCGAACTTTAAAACAGCGGAATTCTGTTTCCCCCTGTGTTTCATTAAGGATGACCAGGCAGAAGAGGTGATGGAGAAAATGCTTATATGGTTTTTTGAGGAATAAAGATTTAACTCTAAGTGGTCTGTTAGAAAGAGGTCTGGTTTATATCCGGGCCTCTTTTGTTATGTGCTCAAATCACAGATAGCGAGAATTTTTGCCGAGTTTTATGAGGAGTTTTTATCGATTGTAAATGTCTTGATCGATTTTTTTTCAGCATGCCTTTCCCTCTGGTAATTATCCTAATGGTTAAAAATAGATTAAATGATTTGTGATCTCTATAATAAAATGGACCGGGAGTGACTTCACTGAAGGTGAAAGTTGACTAATCGGACCCCGGTTTGTCCTTCTGATTTAGAATTTGAAGCAGGGAGTCTATGAGTTTAAGTTTTCTCTCAGCCAGCTTGAAGTCCGGATCTATCTTGAGGGATTGTTTAAACTCCTCAGATGCCCGATATAGCTGATTGCTTTTGGCATAGACTAATCCGAGATTGTAATGATAGACTGGATTGAGAGAATCTATATCCTTTGCTCTGGTTAAATGGTAAAGCGCCTTGGGATAGTTTCTTAAACCGTCGTAGAGCAATCCCAGATTGAGATGAGCTTCGGCGAAATCAGGCTTTCCCTCTGTCGCCTCTTTGAAATTGAGTTCAGCTTTATCCCAATCCCCTTTCTGGGCAAAGATAACGCCTAAATTGAAATTCGAATAAGCCAAGATCTCCTCTTTTCCTTTCCGAAAAGGGAGGTCCTTGGCAAACAAACTTTCCAGATCATAGATAACCTGTTGGGTGGTTTTCTTTGAGGTTAATTTCTCATACCAGTAGATGGCGGAATCGAGGTTTTCCTCTTTTTGGTATATTGTGGCTAAAAGGAAACCAGCTTGAGGGAAATCCTCAAGCTGGTTTAGCCCCCTGGTGAGTGTGCTTTTGGCTTTGGTTAAATCGTTTTGCTCCTTTTGTGCTAAGGCTAAATTAACAACTGCATCTTTGTAATAAGGCTTGAGCTCAAGGGCTTTTTGAGCCCACTTCTCAGCTTCTCCGTAGTTTCCTTCCAGCCTTGATATTACCGAGAGATTATTGTATGCCTTCTGGTTATACGGATCCACCTTTAACTCCTCGAGAAATTCTTCCTTTGCCTTTTTGATATCCCCTTTTTTAAAAAATATAATGCCCCGGTTGAGACGGGCTCGGCTCAAAGGCTCTTTCTGGATGGACAGTTGGTATTCTTTTAAAGCCCTATCTAAATCACCCCTCTTCAGATAGACATTGCCCAGACTGAAGTGAGCCTGAGAGAAATCCCCTTTACCCAGATCATATAGATTTGAGTTAACCAAGAAAAAGGCAGGTATAAAAAATAAAAGAAATGTTTTCAAGGAGCTAAACTCCCCTTTTATTAATTTATCGCCTATCCAGAAGATCCCAAAGGATGCGAAGATAATAAGAAATGGTATTGCCGGCAATCTGAACCTCGCGGTTACAAAAAATAAGACAACCGTGACCATATAGGAAAGCATGAATATTATGGGTAAAAACACCTCGGTTTTTGTTTTGGCCTTTCTTTTCTCCCTTAAACTGAGGATCATCCCGGTCAAGCCCAATGGTCCTATGAGCCAAAATCCTAAAGGTAAAATTCGGATCAGAAGGGAGTATCTTTTGAAGAAGTATATGTCCTGATTGTTGGAGATCTCAAATCGATTCCAGAAAAGGTATAGCTTTTTCAAAAGAAGCTTTATCGATAATTGGGGCTTTTTCAAGATGAACTCAATCCCCTTTTTATAATAAAAACGAGAGATCTCCGAGGGCTTAAGCTCTCTTTCTTCTTGTTTTTCTGCCAGATACTTGAAGTCGTGGTATTCCCAATCGGATTTATAGAAAATGGCACTCATTCCATCCGAGTTCTCGTTGTTACCTATGTAAAAGTTGACCCCTCCCTGAGAGGATATAAAAACCAAATCCTTTCCAACTATGGCGTTTCTCAAAGTGATTGGAAAAATCAGTATAATTGTGCCCAACAAGAAAACCGCTGCAAAAATTATTATCTTTTGGAGATGAAGTTGTTTTCTGAAACTCAGATACATCCAAAGCCAGATAAAGGGGATGCAGAAAAGAACGTTGGGTCTGGTGATAGCGGAGAATCCCAATACCAGTCCGCAGAAAAACCATTTTTTAAGTTTAGGGTCGTCTTTGGTTCTAAGAAGCAAAAGCACAAGAAGGGTATTGAAAAAAACCAGAAAGGAATCTAAAAGTAGCTCTGCTTCAAAATAGAAAAACATTCCATAACAAGCTGTGATTATAAAAGATATGATAGCAACGGTTTTGTTGAAGAGTCTCTTTGCCAGAAAATATATCAGTACACAGGAGGCAACTCCGAAAAGATGCTGGATCAGTCTGGGAATAAAAAAGCTATGCCCGAATATCTTGTAAACTAAAGCCAGAAAATAGGGGTAAAAAGGTGCCCGGAAAAAAACCTCAGATCCGAGTAAGTCACCGTTGGCTATGGATTGTGCCCACACGTCGTGATAAAGAGGGTCCATGGTAAGGGTGGAGAAATGGGGATTTTTCGTTATCTCCAGAAGATATATAAATCTTAAGATAAAAGCGAAGATGGAAAGAAATGCCAGAAGCAAAAACTCCCTTTTTCGAGGATTGCCTGACATATCTTTTTTAAGATTTACTGGCTTTTTATTCATTCTCAAAATATAAATTTTACTTATTCTTTTGTCAATCGTAAACCCACCTTGCTTCCCTTGCCGAACAGGCAAGGTGGCTTTTATTTACCCCAGGTTGAGGACAACCTGGACTGCATGTTATGGCGGGGTACCTTTACCCCGCCAACATTTCGGTCAAGGGTGAGGGCACCCTTGACCAACTGCATTATTCCCAAAAGATTCATAATCTTACCATCCCTTATTCTTTTCCTGCTTATGCAAATCCTTGCATACAAATTCTTTTGGGTTGCAAAAGTATTTACTGCATTTTTGGAGTCAATTACTATCTTTTTGAATCAAACCCCGCCTCGACCTTTATCTTACTACGGTACAATAAATTATAAGGGCAGCTCTTTGTCCCGATCCAAAATTAACTTATGTGGCACAGGGGTTGCTCTAATTCTTTGTTGAGAGGGGAGAAATGATGAAAAGGGAAAATGAAAAAAATCCTGACAAAAATTTTGATTTTTTTCCTTCTTGTGATAATCCCCCCGATCATTCCAGCGAGTACTTCGTTTGACTCAAAATCAAAGATCAGTCCGGATCTGTTAACAAAACTGAATCAATTAAATAGAAACGAATTTGAGTCTTTTCTGATTGTTTTCAAAGATCAGCTTAATACGGATTATCTTGACTACAAGCTCAGCAGGGAAGCCGTATCCTTTTCCACCCGGCACAGGACGGTGATAAGCTCACTTCGAAATTTGGCAAAATCTTCTCAAAAAGAATTAATCGGGATTCTGGAAAAGGAAAAGGAAAAAGGGAAGGTGAAAAAAATCAGAAGCTTCTGGGTCTCGAATGTCCTGAGCTTAAAGGCAACAAAAGAGGTAATAGAAAAGATAAGCCAGAGGGATGATATAGAGATTCTCTACCCCGATTACCCGATCAGTCTGATTGAGCCTGTTTCAGAGAGTCCCTCCCTTTACCGGAGTAAGATCAACCGAAACTGGGAAGCGATTAATCTCAGAAAGGTCTGGGAGATGGGATATACCGGATTAGGGAGGTTGGTTTGCAATTTTGATACGGGAGTGGACGGGGATCACCCAGCCTTAGGGGAAAGGTGGAGAGGGAATAACGGAGGAAGCTTCGGCGCATCCTGGTATGATCCTTTTGGAACAACCCATCCCTGTGATGGGAGCGGACACGGGACTCACACCATGGGGATAATGGCTGGAGGAACGGAGTTTGATACCATCGGGGTAGCTTTCAAAGCCCAGTGGATAGCTGCTGCAGTCGTGGATCGGGGCAAGCCCCTTTCTGCTACCATCTCCGACATACTGGCTGCTTTTCAATGGGCTTGCGACCCGGATGAGGATCCTGAGACGATCCACGACGTTCCCGACGTTGTAAATAACTCCTGGGGCATACCCTTTTCGGTGAAGCCCCCCTGCGATCAAACCTTCTGGAACGCGATAGACAACCTGGAGGCTTGTGGAGTAGTCTGTCTTTTCTCCTGCGGAAACGAGGGACCTGACTCCTTGACCATTCGAACCCCGGCTGACAGAATTTCGTCTCCCACTAACACTTTCTCCGTAGGAGCAGTTGACGGGATAACCCAGGAATTTACCATCGCTCCTTTCAGCTCCAGGGGACCATCCAGATGCGATAACCATACCATAAAGCCTGAGGTCTGTGCGCCAGGGGTTAATATTCGCTCCTCTCATTTGAACGGAGGTTATAAGATTATGAGCGGGACCTCGATGGCTTCGCCATTTGTGGCTGGTGCCTGCGCCATCTTGAAGCAGTTTAACCCCGAGGCTACGGTGGAGCAAATAAAACTCTCCCTTTTAAACTCGGCAAAAGATCTGGGTCCACAAGGAGAGGACAATCTTTACGGTCACGGACTTATGGATTTGAAAAAGGCTCTGGAATACATGCCTCCACCCCAGGTTCCTCGAATTCATATCGACAGTTTCTACGTTGATAAAATTGAAAGCTTAACACCCGATACTTTTAATCTTTTTATATCGTTGAAAAATTGGGGGAGCTCACCCTCTAATATACAAGCTATCCTTTCAACTGAGGATACCACTTTCGAAATCCAGAGGAGTTCTGTCTATTATGGAAGAATCGAACACGGGGAGAAAATCTGGAACTCAGAGCCTTTTGTATTGGTGTTCGATCCACCGTTATCCGGTGAAAGAAGAGTTGATCTAACATTGGATATCTCCGGTGAGAATCAAAGCTTCTCGGGTGAGGCAGAGCTTCACATCGATCTGGGAGCTCCTTTGTGGATGGCTGATCATGACGTTGGAAATTATGTTTTCACTCTTTCAAATAAGGGAGTATACGGTCTGGCAGAGGGCTCCATAAGTCCTCTGGGCGGAAAGGGATTCTGTTATCCCAAATCTGGCGAGAATCACCTTTATGAAGCAGCTTTGCTTTTCGGAAACTCCTCCCAGAGGGTCTCAGACGGATTAAGGGATTCTTCGGGACAGAACGGTTATTGCGATTTTTTGCCACTTTACGATGAAATTTCTGTTTATTCTCCCGGTCTTTTTTCCGATCAGGAGGGGATTGCAACTTTTTCCGATCAGAACGCAGAGACTCCTCTGGGTATTGAAGTCACTCAAAGGAGTTTTTCTTTTTCCGATCCCTCAGACGATGACTATCTAATACTTGAGTTCGCCTTGGATAACAAGAATTCAGAGCCTGTTGATAGTTTTTACCTGGGACTTTTCTTCGACTGGGATATACCTTTCTCTTCACCTGAGGACGATAAAACCGGAGTTGATTCTTCCATTTCATTGGCTTTTCAATACGATCCTTTGTCCAATCTTTATCTGGGAGTTTTGTCTTTGAATTTCCCTGCCTGCGGCATTAGCCTGATCGATAACCAGACCTGGCTTTATAACGGCTTTTCAGAATACGAGAAGTATCTTTTCTTAAGCGGTAAGATAAACACTCCGGCTGACACCGCTTCTGGGGATTGGTCGGTTATGCTATCCTGCGGTCCTTTCGATATAAATTCCGATGACAGCATAAAGGTAGCCTTTGCAGTGGTTGGGGGGATGGGTTTTGATCATTTAAAAGACAATGCTATGGCAGCCAAGCTGAAATACTTTGAGCTCTCGACTGGGGTGGAGGAAGAGGAGGGAGGTAATTTGCCAGAAAGATACACTCTTTCTCAGAACTATCCCAATCCTTTTAACCCCTTCACCACCATTTCCTTTTCGGTTCACGGAAAACTGAAAACGGAAAACGGTCCCATCCACACTTCCCTTGATATATATAATGTTCTGGGGCAAAGGGTGAGGACTTTGGTAAATGAGAATAAACTTCCTGGTGAGTATAAGGTGATCTGGGATGGAAAGGATGATTCAGGCGAAGATGTTTCCTCAGGCGTATACTTCTACAGATTAAGAGTTGAGGATGGCTCCGAAGTTAAAAAGATGGTTTTGGTAAAATAACTCAAGATTGAGCTGCAATAATAAACAGTTGATTTTGGAAAATCGACCTATAATACTGAGTTAGCCACCAGATTTACGGTTTAAAGCCCAAATGACATCAAATATAAGTGGCTTAGTTGGGAATTGAGAACGGAAAAGACATTGCCATTTATAGTATTCTTCTTCTCCAATTTTTGAAAGACTATGATTATAATTGCCTTTCTTATACTGTTTTATTGTTTTTTGGTAAAAATTTGGATACTTTTTGATTATCTCTTTCATCAATATCTTATCTATTGGAACATGCAAATAACTTCTAATTTTTCTAGATATACTACGTTTCGGAAGTTTTGCCCAATCAACGTAAAGTTTCAGAAATACATTTATTGCTTTCTGTGCTTGACCATATGAACAAACCAGACCTTTGTTTCTCTTTATTTTTGAAATGAAATTTTTCATCCAATTTTTGTGAAATTTGTCAAACTCACTGGCTGAGATAATATTTGATAATTTCTTCACATTTTTGGATGCCATATCTTGAAATAAAGTTACTCCATCTTTTTGCATAACTCGACCGATAGATGGATTATAAGCCATAAATGCCATCGTTTCAACAATAGCTTGTTTTTCTTTTTTAAGTAATAGTTTTACTTCGTTATCCATAAATTTTAAATATTTGCTTTTTAAAGTATTTAACTTTTTAAACGTTAACTTGCAGCGTCATTGATGATACATATCAATTCCCCTTTTTCATTAATCTCCCAAATATCAATATTATAGTCATCATCCAAATTAGCTTTTGCTGTAGCAGTAAAGGAGTTTTTATTAGCAGTGATATGATAAGTATATCTGGCTGTGCTCATAATTTCAACCCCTAAAGTGGCAAAGCTTCCTCCTGCAGATTGTGATTCTCCATTACAAGTATAAGTTCGTTTTTCTTGGCAATAAGCTCTTTCCATCACATAGATCTGTTTTAAAATCTGCTTGGCTTCTTGTTGTTTTATTTCAGTAATAGAACTCCCTAAAGCATCAGATGAAGATGTTTTTATCTCTGGCCATTCGTTAAGCTTTTTAACCACGCTAATTATCATTTCATCTGGCGGGTTTGAGCATTCCTGAACAGCAAAATTCGGATTGAATTTGAATCGATTATCTTCGGTCAATTCTATACAGACTAAGTAATTACCGCGAACCATGGCACCAAAACTATTCTGGGCATCGACGATAACATGAATAAGATAATATTGTCCACTTTGTTCAATGATTTTTATGGATTGATATTTAGCTGTTAAAGGTGCCTTTAGATATTCGGCTATGAGGGTTTTGGCTGCAGAAACGGCACGCTCTTCTAGACTTAGTGTACAACTAAAAAAAAGAATGTAAGTGATGTTAAAAGGATAATTACCTTATATTCCGTGATTCTATTCATGAGGAATTCCCTTAAAAAATTGATTTTCCTCGAAAACCCAATTTATTTAATCGTCAAAAAAAAGAAATTAGTTAACCATTGTTGAACCTCTGGGTTAACGGATGCTCTTTTTTATATTGAAAATGCTTTTTGCAATTTTCTATTTTTATAACTATTGTCGATTTTGGAAAATCGACCTACAAAGCTACTAATTCTTTATATTAATGTACTTTAACAAACCTCTTGCAAATATATTTCGTTATTATATATTCTCTCTGGAAGATAAAGAGCAACTTAAGCTTGGTAAAAAATTATGCAGAAGGTCGTAATATTAGGCTCTACCGGATCCATCGGAACAAGTACTCTTGAGGTTTTATCAAGATTCCCCGAAAGATTTAAAATCTTCGGTCTTTCGGCCAATACCAATATCAGAAAGCTTAAAAACCAGATAACCAAATTCAAACCCAGTTTTGTAACAGTCACAGATAAAGAGGGATATAATATAATAAAAAAGGAGATTTCAGGGTCAAGGGTCAAGATACTATATGGTGTGGATGGTTTAAAGGAGATGGTCTCCCATCCTGAAACGGATTTGGTTGTCAATGCTCTGGTGGGAGCGGTTGGCTTGATTCCGACTCTGGAGGCTTTGGATTCAGGGAAAAAATTAGCTCTGGCCAATAAGGAATCCCTGGTGATGGCAGGGGAGATTATTACAGAAAGAATCAAGGAGAAAAACGCCCAGATTCTGCCAATAGACTCGGAACACTCTGCGATAAAGCAATGCCTTTTGTCTGGTAATAACAAGGAGATTAAAAGATTGATTTTGACAGCTTCCGGAGGTCCTTTTTTCAAAAGAAAAAGCCTGAAAAACGTTACTTTAAAACAGGCATTGAATCATCCCACCTGGAAGATGGGAAAAAAGATAACGGTAGACTCAGCTACCCTGATGAACAAGGGGTTGGAGGTGATAGAGGCACATTGGTTCTTTGACGTTCCAGAGGATAAAATCGAAGTCCTGATACATCCCCAGTCAATAGTTCATTCGATGGTGGAATTCGTGGACGGGTCAACCATTGCCCAGCTCTCGGTTCCGGATATGAAACTCCCCATTCAATATGCCCTTCTTTTTCCTGAGAGGTTACCCTCGAATAATAGAACTCTGGATTTGACCGTATTGAAAAACCTTACCTTTTTGGCGCCCGATTATAAAAAATTCCCCTGCCTGAATTTGTGCTACCGGGCACTGGAACTCGGGGGTACAGCCCCTGCTGTTTTAAATGCAGCCAACGAGGAGGCGGTTTTTGCTTTTTTAAAGAAGAAATTAAAATTTGTCGATATCCCTTACGTAATAAAAAAGGTCATGTCCTCGCATCATCTGGTGAAAAAACCGAAACTGAATGATGTGCTAAAGGCGGATCAGGAGGGGAGAGAAAAGAGCAAAGATATTATTTGTAAATCTAATTAAAGATTATGATATTCATCGGATCTACAATTTTAGTCTTGGGGATTTTAATTTTCGTTCATGAGCTGGGGCATTTTCTGGTGGCTAAATCCGTGGGGATAAGGGTGGAGAAATTCTCCCTGGGATTTCCTCCAAAGATGCTTTCCAAAAAGATCGGGGATACAGAGTATACGCTGTCCTGGATTCCTCTGGGAGGATATGTAAAGATGGCTGGGGAGAATCCCGAGGATGAAAGCACCAGTGGAAAACCCTGGGAATTTATGTCCAAAGCGGTGTGGCAGAGAGCTAAGGTGATTATGGCAGGGCCTTTGATGAATTTCTTTTTAGCGATTTTTTTATTCTGGATGGTGCTTTTCTTCCAGGGACAAAGGGAGATTTATACCGAAAAAACAGAAGTAGGTTTGGTTGAGGAAGGCGGTCCAGCGGAAAAGGCTGGGATTATGCCCGGGGATGAGATCATCTCGGTAAATGGTAAAAATGTGACTGATTTCCAGGAGATGGCTGAGATCATTTATACTCACGTGGAAGAGCCGGTTGTGGTGGAGTGGATAAGGGATAGGGAGAGGTTTAAAAAGGAAATAGTGACCCAAAAAGAGAAGACGATAAATCTCAAAGGGGAAACAGAATACATTGGAAGGATAGGGATCGGTCCTACCTATTCTGAGATAAAACTCGGCTTTTTTGAAGCTTTTTGGGAGGGGCTGCTTTTCGCTTTTTACATTTTGTGGATTACCATAAAATTCGTCGGTTCTTTGATTTTGGGGCAGGTTTCTTTGAAACTGGTAGGAGGTCCGATCTTTATAGCCCAGACAGCAGGTGAGACAGCTAAGATGGGATTTTCCAATCTTTTAACCTTTATGGGAGTTTTATCGGTTAACCTCGCTTTAGTTAATATTTTACCCATTCCCATTCTGGATGGAGGTCATCTGGTTTTCCTTTTAATCGAGAAAATAAAAGGGAGTCCCCTTTCAATCAAACAGAGGGCTTTCATGCAGCAGATTGGAATGGTGTTTCTTCTGGCTCTGATTCTTCTGGTTACCTACAACGATTTGGTCAGATGGCTCAAGTAATTGACATTTTTTCAACCCCCTAAGCTTTTATCTCACAATGATATAGATTGCAAACCCTTGATTTTGCTGAGAGTTTAAAGCCTTTGAATCCCACCAAAATTAAATTAAAGCTAAAAATTTATACTCTAAAGACAAAGAGAATTGGAACAAAAAACACTTGACAGAAAAAGATTTTAAATTATTTTATGGGGAATTTATGTGAAATTATTCACGAGGATTGGAATTTATGTACAAGTTTTCCACAATTTTATTGTTGATATTTTCTACATTTTTACTATTCCAGCCAGCCTATTCCCAGACAGATGAGGATTGCTTGATCTGTCACGGGGAGAAGGATTTTGCCACCGAGGATGAGGAGGGCAAGCCAGTGTCTTTGTATACGGACATCTCTTTGCTTGCGCAATCCGTTCACCAGGGATTCGGGTGCGTCACCTGTCATTCTGGAGTGGAAGCGGAAATGCATGAGGAAAAACCCGAGAAGGCCGATTGCAGCATCTGTCACGATCAAGTAACCGATAGATATTTCAAGGGGATACACGGCAAAAGATATTCCCAGAAGATGAAAGGCTCTCCCTGGTGTACCCAATGTCACGGAGCTCACGATATCAAAGCCTCGGAGGATCCGGATTCCAAAACCAGCCGCTTGAACCTGCCCGAGCTCTGCGGAGAATGTCATACCAGGGCAAAAAGCTTGGGTGGTGAAGCGGACCTTATGGGTCCAATCCCTCTTTATCTCCAGAGCGTCCATGGAAAGCTTTTAAAGGAGGGGATGGAGGATATATTGGTCTGCAGCGATTGCCACCAGAGCCACGAGGTTAGATCCTGTCTGGATGAAAACTCTTTATGTTTCAAAACTAAGGTATTGGAGCTCTGCGGGAGCTGTCATCCCGACGAAAAAGAAAAGCTTGAGGATGATGTTCACGGAAGATCTTTGGAAAGCGGTATTTTATCTGCTCCAGCCTGCCTGGATTGTCATGGAGCTCATTTGATACTATCAAAAAACGACGTGAGATCAAGTACCTATCCACCCAACGTTACCAAATTCACCTGTGCCAAATGCCATTCCCAAGAACATAAAGGTCCTGAGTATGGAATAATAAGTAAAAAAACCACAAAGTTTTTGGATTATTATCATGGTTCGCTCAGCGAGGCAGGGAATCCCCAAGCTCCTGGCTGTGCGGACTGTCACGGAAGCCACCAGATAAGATTATCCTCGGACCCTGAATCCTTTACCCACAAAGCTAATCTGGCTCAGACCTGCAGCAGGTGCCACCCGGGCGCCGGGGAGAATTTCGTAAAGGGATCAATTCACCTCCAACCCAGGACCAAAAAGGATCTGGGGGTTTTCTGGGTTAGAAGAATCTATCTGGTTCTCATCGTTTTGGTCATCGGAGGAATGCTTCTGCACAACCTGGCGATTTTGTTCAGGTCCGTGGTGCAGAGGTTTAAGGAGAGCTCCAAAGGAGAGATCATAAGGTTTAACACCGCTGAGATTATCCAGCACATTATTCTTCTTACATCCTTCACCACCTTGGTCTTCACCGGCTTCGCTTTCAGATATCCCGATTTCTTTTTGTTCTCCTGGATGACCGGTTCACCCGAGGCGATGGCTTTCAGAGGGATTCTACACAGGATAGCCGGCGTTATTTTCCTTATACTCTGCGTTTATAATTTATTCTACATCTTAAGCACCAAAAGGGGAAAACAGCAGCTGAGATCGATCTTCCCCACCCCAAGGGATGCTACTCATGCTATCCAAAACATCCTGTACCACCTGTGCCTTATCAGGGAAAAACCTAAATTCAGCCATTACGATTACTCGGAGAAAGCGGAATACTGGGCTTTAGTCTGGGGTGCCGTGGTCATGGGAGGAACCGGCATTATACTCTGGTTCGAGAATTTCTTTTTGGGTTTTATGCCCATATGGATGTGGAATATCTTCAAATGGATTCATTTCTTCGAGGCGGTCTTGGCTTCCCTGGCCATTTTGGTATGGCATTTCTTCTTCGTCTTTTTAGAGCCTGAGATATACCCGGTTAACTTCAGCATGTTAACCGGAAGGATATCCGAGGAGGAATTCAAAGAAAAGCACACCGCCGAATACGAACAAATGAAAAAAGAAGAAACAAAGGAAGATGAAAGTGAAGAATAAGATAAAATAAAACAAAACAAGCTTATTGTCTTGAAAACCAGGAGGTAACCTCCTGGTTTTTTTGTTGGGGAGAGCCTTTTTAAAAGTCAGAAACAAACTACTTTAAAACACGTATAAATTTAAGAGTTTTATTCATAGAAAGGAGAAGATGATGGGTAAGAGGAAAACCCAGAATAGAAAATCGATTCTAAGGGAATATGTTGAGTCCTTTGCCATAGCTTTGGTCTTGGCTCTTATAGTCAAATGTTCGGTGGTTGAGGCTTACAAGATACCCTCCTCCTCGATGGAGGATACCCTTTTGGTCGGGGATTTCCTTCTGGCTAACAAATTCATCTATGGTTCAAAAGTACCTTTGATACCTGCGCACCTTCCGGCTTTAGCTGAGCCCAAGCCAGGGGACATCGTGATTTTCAAGTATCCCTTAAATCCCAAGGTTAACTACATCAAAAGATGTGTGGCAACCGAGGGCCAGATAGTCGAGATTAAAAACAAGGTGTTATACGTGGACGGAAAGAAAGTTTCCGATCCGGCAAACGGGAAATACACTGATCCCAGGGTTAGAGACGGTAACCGGGATAACTACGGTCCCTACCGGGTTCCCAAGGGATACATCTTCATGATGGGGGATAACCGGGATAATTCATCCGATTCAAGGTTCTGGGGACCTCTGGATCGAAGTCTGGTTTTGGGAAAGGCGATGATCATCCACTGGTCCTGGAAGCCGGACCCTAATTCCCCTGGGTTTGTCTGGTATAATCCCATATCCATTCTGGAGTGGACCGGTTACAATATTATCCATTTTCCCTGGAGAGTGAGGTGGAACAGAGTGGGGGATATCATCAGATGATTCCGGTTGAAATATGATTATTTGACCCATCCGCTTTAAAGGGATGGGTTTTTTTATTCCTGGATGTTGATCAAAATAAAATTATGTTTTTAAAAACCGAATATATTAAAGCAAATTATAAGAAGAAAGGGTAAGGATTTCTTCATTCACAAAAAGAATTTGTACTTGTTGTGATTTAAAGTGAACTTAAATCGGGATTTTCACATGCGCAAATTTTTAAACAACCAAAGTGGGAAAAACGTTTAATCTTTGGATAGGGGAAAATACTGCCCGAAGGTTTAGATTAGAAAAACAGGAAGCTTAAGATGTTTAAATCTAAGGCTTTGATAGCAGTTATACTGCTTTTCTGGGGATGTGCCATCTCATACAGACACCTTCAGGATATGAGCAGGGAGGAGAAGATCACCTACTTCGGTTTGAAGGCTGTTATCTCCAATGAGGAGCTCAAGGAATACCGGGAGCTCTCAAAGGAAAAGCGAAGGGATTGGCTTCGGGTTTACTGGAAAAAGAAAGACCCCACCCCGCTTTCCGAGGAAAACGAGTTTCTGGAGGAGCACAACCGGAGAATGGATTACGTTCTTTCCAGTTTCAGCTCCTCCTTTGGAATAAAGCCCTGGGATGACCGGGGGGACATCTATTTGAAATACGGGGAGCCGGATCAGAGGGAGCTGAGAATCTACAAACACTGGCACCGTTCCAGGATAAGCCCGGACATAAAGCAACGGTATATTGCGGAGGAGGCAATGGACGGCTGGGGAATGAGCGGCAAGCAGTTTATGAACCTTGAGCCCTTTGCGGAAGAAGCGGAGCGTAAGGCAGAGGAGATATTCTACAGCATGTACGGAGAGGTATGGTCTTACAACCGACACTTTCTGACCCTTCAATTCGAGGATCAGCACCTCACCGGTTATTTCAGCCTGGTTCCATACACCGATATATTCGGAAGGACCCAGGACCTTCAAATATTTCAGACCAAAAAGACCGAAGCCGAAGCACAGAGGGCTATATATACCTATGATTATCAAGGGGAGGAGCTGGATTTTGCATTGGATCTGTTGAGGTTTAGGGGGCAAGAAAAGACCTATCGGGTTTTTCTGAATATCGCTTTACCGTTGAAAAATATGGGACTGGGAGGACCGGATACCAACGAGGTCTCCTACTCCAGAAGGATTGCTTTTTTCGACGAGAAGATGAACCAGGTGGTAAAAGATACCGCAGTGGTAAAAAAGGGTATTTTAAAAAATAAAAGAAGAGGTTATCTTTTAATCGACCAGAGGTCTTATTATTTTGAGCCGGGTAAATATACTCTGGCAATCGAGATAAGGGATCTGAACAACCAGAAAATCGGTATCTACAAAAAGGATTTCTGGCTTGCTAAGTTCGAGCACAAACAGGGGCCGGTTATCTCCGATGTGGAGCTTGCCTCCTATATCAGATTGGCTCAAAAAGAAGAGATATTGTACGTGAAAGAGGACCTTCTGGTTATGCCCATGCCTACCAGGATCTTCTCTCCCCGGCAGAAAGTTCATTTCTACTATGAGATCTATGAGCTTTTGCCGGATCTGGATGGAAAATCGAAATACACGGTTTCTTACAGCCTGATTAATTTCAGAAACAAAAGGGAAAAACAGATTTTAGTGCCCGAGCTTTTCGAGGTGGACACTACCGCGGTTTATCAGGTGGGAACCATCGACCCCTCCTTTGTTTCCCCCGGGGATTACGCTTTAGCAATCAAGGTAAGGGATCTGGTCAGCCACACCGACAGGATCGCTTTGACCAGTTTCAGGATTAACAAGAAATAGGAAATTCCGAAAAGGATCAAGGCTTATCCATTTTTGACGCATTGGCAAAAAGAAAATACTGATGCGTTTTGCTTTTAAGATTATCTTGTAGCTAAGGAATCCTGTTCTAAAAATGTTTTCAGATCCAATATCTTTGTTTCCATTACTGCAGGAGGTAACACAAATTCAAAAGGAGGAGGTGATCTAAGTTCTATTTCGAAGTCTTTCACCTTGATGCGTTTAATGCTAGGTTCAACAGCGAGAAAAATTAAAAACACAATAAAAATAAGTACAAAATATAGATCAGAGAGTTAATTTTTTTCCTGTGATAGGAAGAGAAGAATTTAGGTTTCATTGCAGGTAACCAAAATAAGATAAGAATTAAAATAAAAAGTGAAACAAATCCACTCTTAGAAAAAAATGAAAGAGTGGGGTGGTGTAACCACCACTGCCACAATGGGGGTCTAATTTGGCAGTCCCAAATATAATTTAGCACGTTACGGGCAGATGATTCGATTGAAGAGTTTATTTTAATACATTGTTCGAGTTTTTCCATAGCTGCAAATATGTCTTTACTTTTGTAATAAAAGAAACCTAAAAAATAAAGGCTATATGCTTGGATGTTTGTTTCCTCATGTTTTTCAGTTAAAGTAACTACTCTTTCGAGACCTCGAATAATTGAAAGTATTTCTTCCTGATATTCCGCAACTTTTGAATCAAAAGAAAATTCAGTTTTTAAATATTTAGTATAAGAATACCAGAGAATGAGCAGTGGATTGCCGATATCTAAAGAAATGGCTCTTTGAAAATATACAGAGGCGCTATCGTAATTTTGGTTTTCAATTTCTATTCGCGCTTTTAGACTCAAGGCATCTACTTGGTTATTATCTACGTTAAGTGCATCATTGACCTTTGCCTCAGCGCTGTCAAGATTTCCGAGATTGAAGAATATTAATCCCAAGTAACTGTGCCCTTCTATATCATTAGGATTAATTTCTAGGCACATGTTAAGAGCCGTTACAGCTGCTTTGTATTGATTGAGTTTGTAAAGTGCTGCACCCAA